>JBBSDY010000322.1:0-5502 GCA_038240245.1 Polyangiales bacterium | reverse complement strand
TCGCGCTCGAGCTCGGCCACCCTCGTCGTGAGCTTCGCAACCTGTTGCTCCAGCGCGACGAGACGCGGATCGCGCGCCGCCGTTACATGCACGGCGATCGAGGCCGGTGTCTCTTCCTCGTCCGATAGATCGCGGATTCGCACGCGGTGACGTGATTCGTAGGCCGCCTGCAGCGCCTGTTCGACCTGGTGGAGTCGCTGTCGATCGAGTCCGAAGTTGTCGGCGACCGTGTCGAGTCTGGCACGCTCGTCGGTGGTGATGACGCCATCCTCGATCACTTCGGCGAAGAGCTCTTCGTATTGCAGCTCGAACTTGCCGAGCTTGAGCTGACCGGACGTCTCACCCCGCTCAAATGTCGCTTCGTGCTCGAACGAAACCTCAGTTTCCATCGCTCACTCCTCGCGTCAGGAACAATTTCAGGAACATGGAGATTTGCAGCAAACCGCACCGGACACAAGCCACGAACGGACGGGGCACCGACACCGACTACCTGTCTGGCGGATGTGGACGAGGTGGGCGTTTGCGATAGCGAAACCACGCAACGGTTACTTTCCATCCGCTCGCGCTGATCAGCGGGCGCATGTCGTATACAAGTCGAGAGCTCGTCACGCCGGCGTAAGTCCGGCTTGATCGGGGGTGGCTGATGACTATAATCATGACCATGGTCATTTCGCGCAAGTATCCAACCTTTGGCGCGGGCCAGTTCAAGGCTCACTGCCTCCGTCTCATGGAAAAGGTGGCACGAACGGGCAACCCCATCGTGGTGACCAAGCGCGGGAGGCCGCTCGTTCGAATCGTGCCGTCTGCCGATCGGGAATGGGACGAAGCGGCCTGGCGCGAGCGCGGGCGCGCCACCCTCGATGTCGTCGGCTCCGACGAAGACATCGTTCGGCCCACGGGTGAGCGCTGGAAGGCCGAGCGATGATCGTCCTCGATACGCACGCTCTCATTTGGTGGAGGGTTGCGCCCGAGAAGCTCGGACGCAAGGCCCACCGTGCGTGCGAACGAAGTCAGGCCATCGGCGCTTCGGCGATCAGCTTCTGGGAGATTGGCATCCTCGCCGCGCGTGGGAAGCTCAAGCTCCGCCTACCCCTGTCGGAATGGACGCGAGAAACGCTCGAAGGCCCACGCATGGAGGGGCTCGCGGTGACGCCCGAGATCGCCGTCCTTGCGGCCGGCCTCCAGATGCACGGCGATCCGGCCGATCGGATCATCGTGGGGACCGCGCTCCAAGAAGGTTGCAAGCTCGTGACACGCGACGAAGCGATTGTGCGCTCGGGTATCGTCGACGTCATTTGGGATTGAGTCGGCAAGAAAGGGCAAACCGCGATGGGGCCAGACTGCGCCTGGCTCCAACACCTGCACCTGCGGGAGCGACAAGTTGTGGGGTTGCACACGTGGCCGTGGCACAGAGTTTCATCGATCGAAGCGGGATTGGTGTACGCTAATGTGATGCGCGCGATCCCTTGCATCACGCTCCGGGTGGGTATCTCGATCTTTCTCACGAGCTCCTCGCTGTGGGCCCAGCGACCCGCACCGCCGCCACCCGCCCCGGCGCCACCTCTCGCGGCACAGCCGTATCCGGGACAACCTCCGTACGCTGCTTCCTATCCTCGGCCTCCCTACGGCGCGCAGCCGTACTACGGCCCGCCGCCTTACGGGTACGTGCCTCGCCCCGCGCGCATTCCCTACAACGAGGGCCCAGTGCCTCCCGGCTACCACCTCGAAGAGGGCCCGCGCAAAGGGCTCGTCATCAGCGGGGCGGTCGTTTTCGGTGTTCCCTATCTTCTATCGGCGACGATCGGGCTCTCCAGCTCGAACACCGCCGATCGGTGGCTACTCCTTCCCGTGTTTGGACCGCACGCGGCGCTCGCCTCCCGATCGAACCGCTGCAGCGACGATGTCGCCTGCGTGTTCGAGCCCATCGTGCGCATCTACCTTGCCCTCGACTTCGTCACCCAGGCGACCGGTGCTCTCCTCTTTGGCCTCGGGTTCGCCTTTCTGAAGAAAGAGTTCGTCATCGATCAGGCCTACCCCAGCGGCAGCGCCTTCAGGCTCAAGTCGTGGGCTCTTGCACCGCGCATCTTCGAAGGGTCAAAGCCCGGTCTGGCGCTCAGCGGCGAGATCTTCTGACCTGCTCGACGGTCCCGGGGCTGGGTCCCCATCAACGAACCCTACCAACAGGCTGCACAGGGCGCTTGGGCATTCTTGGGGAAGCTTAGCTACTTTTTTCCCACTTGCCCGAGCCGGCAGAGCGCTCGATGGCGTCGAGCACGCGCTGGTTTTTGACGCCGTCTTCGAAGTTGGGCGTGGGGAGCTTTTGCTCGTGGATGCCCTTGATGAGATCGAGAACGGTGTGCGTGAAGCTGTGCTCGTAGCCGATGAGATGACCGGGCGGCCACCAGGCGCCGGCATAGGGGTGCTTGCCGTCGGTGACCAGCACGTCGCGAAATCCGCTGTCGGGGCCCTCTTCGATGTAAAGCTCGAGCTCATTCATGCGCTCGAGGTCGAAGACCAGGCTTCCCTTGCTGCCGTTGATCTCGAAACGGTTGTAGTTCTTGCGTCCCGGGGCAAACCGCGATCCCTCGACGCTGCCGATGGCGCCGTTCTCGAAGCGCAAGAGAGCGAGCGCGGCGTCGTCGACGTCGACCGGGGCCATCGTCTTCGATCCGGGTAGCGGCCGCTCGGTGATGAACGTCTTGAGCATGCCCGTCACTTCGGCGATCTCGCCCACCAGGTAGCGCGCCAGATCGAGCGAGTGCGAGGCGATGTCGCCGAGGGAGCCCGAGCCGGCCTTGGCCTTCTCGAGGCGCCAGACGCGGGGAAATTCGGGATCGACGATCCAGTCTTGCAGGTAGACGCCGCGGTAGTGACGAATGATGCCGATGCGGCCTTCGTCGATGATCTGCTTGGCCAGCGTGACGGCCGGAACGCGGCGGTAGTTGTGGCAGAGCATGTGCAGGACGCCCGCGCGCTTGACGGCGTCGAACATCTTCTCGGCCTCGGCGAGCGAGTTGGCCAGCGGCTTCTCGCAGAAGACGACCTTCTTCGCCTCGGCGGCGGCCAGAGCCACCGGCATGTGCGAGTCACCGGGTGTGCAGATGTCGATGATGTCGATGTCCTTGCGCGCGACGACATCTTGCCAGGACGTGGAGTGCTCTTCCCACCCCAGCTTGTCGGCGGCCTTCTTGACCTCGCCTTCGTTGCGCCCGCATACCACCTTGAGAACCGGCTCGAAGGGAAGGTCGAAGAACTTGCCGACCTGACGCCAGGCATTGCTGTGCGTCCGACCCATGAACTGGTAACCGATCATTGCGACGTTCAGTTTTTTCATGACTCTTCTCGTGGCTCTCGTGGCTCTCGTGGACGAGACCGTCAGGAACGGTAGGGCTCGCGGCCGCGCCCCTGGACCGGGATCTTTTGCCCGGCGAGCACCTCGTTCTGCAGCGCGAACATGCAAGCCGCCGCCTCGTCGATCTTGCGCGTGAAGGCGAGCGAGCCCTGCAAGATGGGCTTGAGCCGCTCTTTGTCCTGGATGCGCGCGCGGGGGTACTCGTGCTCGACGATGAGGTGCGTCTTGGCGGGATCGAGCGGCAAGAGCTCGCGGGCAGCGAGCTGGTGGTCGAGCCAGTCGACGGTGCGATTTTGCAGGTAGGCGAGCGGATCGTGCCTGGCCGTACCGGGAAGCTCGTGCTCGGAAAAAGCCGTTTGCTTGAGCCAGGCGTTGACCTGGTCGGCGGGGTTTTCGGACGGCTTGCCGTTTTTCCAGTCGCCGCGCTCCATGGTCTGGCCGCCATAGCCCCAGGCCGCCACGCCCTTGCTGTCGATGACCTGGCCCTTGACGTGGAAGCCGGCGATCAAGAAACCGTAGCCCTCTTCCTTCAGGTACTGGAACATCGATCGCGTGTCTTGACCCATTAGGACGGAGTGCGACGGATCGTAGTGGATGCGCAGCTGATCGCCGACCCCGTGCTTCTCGCAGATGCGGTGCAGGGCGATCCACGGACCCGGGGCGTAGCCGATGTTGTTGTGCCAGTTGTCGCCCGTCGTCCAGCCGGGCATCGGGCACTGCTCGACGCGGTAGCTGATGCCGCGCGCCTTGGCCTCTTTGAGGAGCGGCACGAACTCGTGCGCGAACATCTCGAGGTTTTGATCCATGCTGAGCTTTTGGTTGCGGCCGACGAAGCCGCACACTGCTTCGGCGCCGATGAGCGCGGCGGCATCGAATGTGCGGAGCATGAAGTCCATCTTCTTTTTGCGGATGGCCGGATCGTCGTGAAGCATGTTGTCGAAGTAGGCGAGATCGGAGATGCCGACCTTCGACTCCTTGATGGCGGCGGTGACACGGCTCGCGCGCGCCTTGTCGAAGGGCTTGCGCAGGTCGAGCGTGTTGGCGACCGGATCGAGCATGGCCTCTTGCGGGACGTCGGACTCAGACGGATGCAGCGCGGCAGAGAGCTGGATGTTGTCGGCGCCGATCTCGCGGGCGAAAAAGAGCCAGTCTTCGACGGCCTTGTCCGGATCCTCGTCTCTCACGTCGCGGGGCGTGAGCTCTTGAAGGGCGGCCGTCAGGATTCCAAGTTTCATGAACTTGGGTTCGAAAGCTTTGACCGACATCTCGCTGCTCCTCTTGTAATTTCGAAGGGTTCTCGTCCCCTCGGTAGCGCTTCCACCAGCCCAAGTTCATAACACGAATGGCCCCCCGCCGGGCCGGGAAAATGCCATGAAGGACTGCACCATGAGGCTGATCTTCGCGGTTTTGGTCCTGTCGTGCGTTGCGCGTCCCCGTGCTGCCCAGGCAGCCGATGGGCTCGTTCGCTTCGACGATTTCGAGGGCGAGGGCAATCTTGCGGGCACGGCGTGGTTTGCCGGGTGCGACAAGAACAACCTCGGCACCACGCTCGCTCCCGATCCGTTCGTGCCCGAGAGCGGCGGATCGCCGACGTCTCCCAAGAAGTTTGCTCGCATCCACGGCCACTTCGGTAAGAACGTTGCCCCTTACGCATGGGCCAGTCTTGGCGCCGATCTCGCGGCAGGGCCGAAGGCGGTCGATCTCTCGACCTACAAGGGTCTTTCGTTTTTCGTGAAGGGCAAAGGCAAAGGCAAGATCATCATCACCAAGGATTCGGTGAAAGACTTTGCCGACTACCAATTCACCTTCACGCTCACTTCGCAGTGGACGCTGGTGACCGCGGCCTTCGATGCCTTCGCTCAGCCAAGCTGGGGCAAGGTGGTGGCGCACGATTTCAAGGACGCCAGGCAAATCAAGATCACCCCCGAGGACAACGACGCCGACTACGACATCGGCATCGACGATCTATCGTTCATGAAGGATCCGCAAAGCAAGGGGCCCGCGCCCTTCGCCGGTGCGGGAGCGATCCGCGAAATTGCGCTGAAGGAGTTGCTCGCCAAGAACATCGCCTATAGCCCGATCGCGCTCGGCGCCGAAGCCAGGTGGTCGTTCAAGGACGACGTCGAAGACGACGGAAAGGGCGGATGGAC
>JBBSDY010000321.1:0-5515 GCA_038240245.1 Polyangiales bacterium | reverse complement strand
GCCATCCCCATCGAATGGGCCGCCGACGGCTCCCCTCAACGCGTCGAGCTATTCGAGATCAGCAAGCCGGCCTATGGAGGCGCCAAGGGCACCGAGCTCGGGCAAATCGCCAGCGCGCCGCCCATCACCCTCGACGGGACGGACCTTTCCGACGCAGGCGATCGCCGCGAAGCCCTTGCTGACTGGACGACGTCGCCGCAAAATCCGTGGTTCGCCAGGGCCTTCGTCAACCGCATGTGGGGCTATTTTCTGGGGCGTGGATTCGTCGAGCCCGTGGACGACTTTCGGGCGTCCAACCCCGCGCAGCTCCCCGTTTTGCTGGACCACATGGCCGCCGATTTTGCGGCCAGCGGCTACGACATCAAACGTCTCATCAAGATGATCGTGTCGACCGAGGCCTATCGAGTCTCGGCCACACCCGGGCACATTCCCACCAAGGGCCAGGGCGACGACGCGGGCAAACCCCCGGCCGCGCCGTCCGGGCTCTGGTCGCGCTTTCCTCTCAAGCCGCTCGCGCCCGACGAGCTGCTCGATTCGATCGCGCTGGCCACCGATCTCGACGAGTTTCTTCCCAAAAAGAACGCAGACGAGCTGACGAAAGCGAGAGCGCAGGTTCGAAGACAGTTCACCTTCCTCTTCGACGTCGATGAGGAATCTCACGCCGCGATCTACGAAGGTACGATTCCGCAGGCGCTCATGCTCATGAACGGTCGGGCCGTCAACCAGACGTTGCGCGTGGGGCGTGCCGGCGCCCTGCTCAAGATTTTGGCGACGCCCGAGAGCGATGAGCTTCGCATCGAGGCGCTCTACCTTCGCACCGTCTCCCGAAGGCCCACTCCCGAAGAGCTCCGGGTGGCACTTTCGCTGGTGCAAGTGCGCGGTTCGCACCGCCATGAAGCCTTCGAAGACGTCCTGTGGGCGCTGCTCAACTCGGCCGAGTTCGTCTTCAACCATTGATAGAGCGGAGATCGAGCGCATGTACGACTTCCAACGCCGCAAACTGCTTCAGCTCGGAGTAGCTAGCCTACCCGGCCTTTTTGCATTGTCTCTCCTGCGACCGCGAGCGGCGAATGCGGCGCCCGCCAAGGCACGCGCGTGCATCTGGCTCTGGTTGAACGGCGGGCCGAGCCACCTCGACACGTTCGATCCCAAGCCGGGCACCCTGACCGGCGGGCCCTTCAAGGCCATCCAGACGCGCGTGAATGGGATGGAGATCTCCGAGCATCTGCCGCTGCTCGCCGACCAGGCAATGCACTTCTCGCTCATCCGAAGCATGTCCACACGTGAAGGCAACCACGATCGCGCACGCTACCTCGTGCACAGTGGCTATGCGCCAACGCCGACCGTGCGGCACCCTTCGCTCGGAGGTTGGACGAGCGAGGAGCTTCAGCATGCGGATCTCGACCTGCCCGCGTTCGTCAGTGTCGGCGGTCCGAGCATGGACGCCGGTTTCCTGGGGCCCCAGCACGCACCCTTCATCATTCGACCTGGCAAGACGCCTGACAACGTCGAGATGCCGTCGATGGTGAACAGGGAGCGATTCGATCGTCGGCAGCGGCTTCTCGCTTCGCTCGAAAGCCAGTTTGCCGATCGGACCGGTGATCCGATGGTCCGGGCGCGTCGGTCGGTCTATGACAACGCAGTCAAGATGATGCAGTCGCCGCACCTCACGGCGTTCGATCTGGAGACGGAGACGGCAGAGGTGCGCAGCAAGTACGGCGACCACGACTTCGGCCGGGGATGCTTGATGGCACGTCGTCTCGTCGAAACTGGCGTCCCGTTCGTGGAGGTCACCCTCGACGGCTGGGACACCCACAAGGACAACTTCGAACGGACGAAGAAACTGATGTCGATGCTCGATTCGGGGGCCTCGTCGCTGTTTCGCGAGCTGCAAGAGCGAGGACTTCTCGACGCCACGCTGGTCGTCGTTGCCGGCGAGTTCGGTCGGACACCCAACATCAACGCCAACGATGGGCGGGACCACTACCCGAAGGCCTGGACCGTGCTCGTCGGCGGCGGAGGACTGCGCAGCGGCATCGTCCACGGAAAGACAAGCCCCGATGGCTCACAGGTCATCGAGAATCCCACCGACATCCCCGACCTTCTTGCCACGCTCGCCAGCGCGATGGGGATGGATCCCGACAAGACGATTCTCACGCCCGTGGGCCGACCGATCTCACTCACCAACCACGGAAAACCCATCCGCGAGCTCATGGGTACCTAGGGCTCGACATAGCGCCACCGGCCCGACGTCCAGCTCGCGAGCAAGAGGATCGAGCTCTTGCCGTCGCTGGTGACCGCCGCTTGCAGTGGGCCTTGGGTCATTTCAGGGGGCGTCTTCGGGTTCGTCCACATACCGGTGCCGGGGGGCGGCGCCGTCTGCAGCGCGGGATCGCTTCCGGTGCCCGTCACCTCATTGCCCATCATCGCATAGACGAGCTTCGAGGTTCCAAAGACGACGCGCTCCTGAAGAGTGGTCGATCCCACGTGTGTCCACGTCTGGCCATAGTCGGGGCTGCGAAAGACGCCAAAGCCTTCTTTCGAGTAGAGCCCGACCATGTAGACGGTGCCATTCGTGTCGGGTTGGTAGATGTTCGAAATGCCCGCGGGATGCTCGTTCGACTGGACTCGCGTCCAATCGGCGTTGGCGGCGCCCGTCGCCGTGCGCCAGGTTCCGACGACTCCCCCGGTGGCTTGCGCGAGCCACAACCAAGTTTTGCGCGTGGTCGTCGCGTTGCCGGTGTTGATGAACTTGATTCCGCCCGTCGCGCCCGGGGTCATCGCAGCAGTCAGGGGAACCCCGACCCATGTCTGGCCGCCATCGGTGCTGATCGGGACCGGTCTTATGTCCGTCGTCCGCGTGAGGCGCAGGTGTGCTACAGTGCCATTATGCGACCGGGAAAGACCAAGACGACGAGCTTCTCGCTCGATGCGGCGACACTCAAAAACCTGAAGGCGCTTGCTGCGCGCCGGCACAAGGGGAACGTTTCTGCCCTTCTTGCCGAAGTCGCCAGCCGCGAGACGATAGTCGCGGCTGCCGAGGCGTTCTTCCTCAAGAACGGTGTGCCGCCGCTCGACGACCAAGCCGCCGAGCGCATCGAAGCGGAATGGCGTGGCGAAGCGCCCGTGAAGAAGACACGACGGCGCGTCGCGTGATCTTCACCTTCGACACCGGTATGCTGATCGCGCTCGAGCGCCGAAAGCGCCGAGCGATCGAGGCGTTCCAGGCTATCGTCCGCCGTGGTTTTTTGCCCGTCGTGCCCTCCGTCGTCTACGCGGAGTGGTGGCGCGGGCGGAGTGACATTCGCGAGGAGATCCTGGCCGCGGTCATCGTCGAGGGAATGCCGCCCCTCTTGTGCCGCGCGGCCGGCGAGGCGCTCGGCGCGGTCCGAGGCTCCTCACTTCCTGACGCGGTGGTCATGGCGTCGGCGGCCCTGCGGGGAGGCGGCGTGGTCTACACCGGCGACGTGGATGATCTCACGCGCCTGACGCGTCATTTTCCTACTGTCCTCGTGCTCCCTGTGTGATCGGCGGTGAAGCGGCGGCCATGGTTCAAGGTTCTTGATCCTGAATTAGCGGCGGCGTATCGAATTTTTTGGCTCGGATCCGTGGAATCGTGGGGATGCGCAGTCCCAACGCTCGTTGCTAAGATCGTGGTATGAAAGTAGTATGAATGTATGAAGCCAAAACAGCGCCTGAGCGCATCCGTGGACGCGAACCTGTTGGCCGCGGCGGCAGCCGCCGCTCGCAGTGGGCAGGCGCCGACCCTTAGTGCGTGGGTGAACGATGCTCTGCGTCTGAAAGTGGAGCACGACCAACGGCTGCGGGCGCTCGAGGCCTTCGTTCACGCATTCGAACGCGAGCACGGAGAGATCACGCCCAAAGAAATCGAGAGCGCTACGCGAAGGGCCAGCAGTCGCGCCGTGGTCGTCCGGAGCGTCGCCGCGCAACCTGTTCCTGGAGGCCGGCGCCGCCGAGGTGCCCGGTGAGATTGGTCCTCGACGCCGGCGCGTTCCTGGCGGTGGAACGAGCCGACCGGAGCACGGCTGCTCTCTTGAAACGGGAGCTCCTCGCCCGCCGCGTGCCCGTGACGCATGGGGGCGTGGTCGCCCAGGTCTGGCGCGGGGGCGCCGGGCGGCAAGCGAACTTATCTGGGCTGGTTGCAGCGGTCGAAGTCGTACCGCTGGATGATCACCTCGGGCGGCGCGCCGGATCGCTTCTCGGCAGAACCCGGACGGCGGATGCAATCGACGCAGCAGTCGTCCTATTGGCCGCAGACGGAGACACGATCCTTACGTCGGACCCTGACGATCTGCACCCGCTCGCCGTGGCGGCGACCGTTCATGTCGACATCGTGCCGGTTTGAATTGTCCACGTTCACACTGATCTTCGAAACACGCCACGATTTCCAGCGTCTCGCCATCGGAAGGACACGCGGCGCGCGGCTTGCTGCGTCCTCGATGGAGAGGGGCGTTCTTCTGGTCCTTCTGGTCGTCCCGACCTCGCAGCCGGGGCTCGTCGCAAATCGCGCGCATCTTGTACAGTTCTAAAGGTTTACGCTGGCGTGAAAGGGCTTTCACACGGGTCTACCTCTTTACTCATGGCTCGCCCCAGGTATCATCACCAGCTGCCTTACTTGTGAGGGCGTCCCTGCGACCGATGAAGACCCACACGCCGAGCCCGAGCGGCCAGCGCACCTCTGCAACCCTTCCTGGGTTTGCGCGCCCGTCTCTCGACGACGCGGCCTCCGAAGGTGAGAGCGAGCCGCCCGATTCGGCGGTCCACCACATAGCTCCCCCCAGCGTGATGCCGATGGCATCGCCCGTGTCATCTGCCCCTCCCGCGCCGGTGGCCATCCAGGTGGCCGGCCAGACGTTCAACGTCGGCCGGGTGAGCCGAGGCACCTACGAGGTGCGCGACGCTGACGCGTCGCTGGTGGGCACCATCACCATCTCGCACGGCTTTCTGCAGCTCACTGCCGAAAGAGCATCCCTGGCTACCATGATGGACGTGGCTCGCATGGCCATGGGCCAAGGTGTGCTGCAGCTGCCTTCGCCTCGTCCCGTCGACGGCCTTCGCTAGGTCGTCTTCGCTCAGAGCAAGGCCGCGATCTCCGCGGCGGCTCGGGCCGCGCCCCCCGCGTCCACGGTTGCGCTGGCAGCAGGGCGCGCGATCTCGGAGACGATGGCGGCCGCGATCTCCGCGGGGCGCGAGCGGTCGAAGTCCATGCAGCGGCCCGCGCCGAATCGTTCGAGTCGGTGGCGCACGTGGAAGTTTTGCTCGAAGTGATGGCGCAGCGGAAAGTAGATGAAGGGCCGGCGATTGGCGGTAAGCTCCATCGTCGTCGTGAGCCCGCCCTGCACGACTGCGAGATCGCAAGCGGCGAGACGACGATAAAGCTGGTCGACATAGGGCCTTAGCTCGAGGCCTTGCGTCGGTGTTGCCACGAGCGACGCAGGATCGATGCGCGGCCCGGCGACGACGATCATCCGCAGCGCCGGGAGCTGACGCTTGG
>JBBSDY010000320.1:0-5525 GCA_038240245.1 Polyangiales bacterium | reverse complement strand
GCTCCCCATTGGCGGCGGAGCGGCCATCGTGGCTCCAGTCAGCGCCTTTCAGGGCGGCATCCCGCAGAACGCGCTCATCGTGCTGCCCCTGGCTGCGCCCACAGCAGAGCTCACTGCGCAGCTCGAAAAGGGCCCCATGGCCCTCACGCCGGACCAGATGTGGAAGCTTCTCGGCTTCAACGGGCCCGCCGTTCAGGTGCAGGACGACCAGGGCCGCCCCATCGCCATCGGGCTCGAAGACCTGCTCGGCGGCCTGCAGAAGCACTGGGACGAGGCGCCGGACGACCTCAACCGCGGTCGCATCCTGGCCCAGGAGCTGCTCAAGTACGGGCGGCTCGACAAGGCCGAAGCCGTCCTGTCCAAGGTGGTCGCCAAGGGCGGCCTGGGCGACGACTGGCTCGCCCTCGGTGTCGCGCAGCTTCAGCAGAAAAAGCTCGAAAAGGCCGAGGGCACTCTGCGTGGGGCCCAGAACCTCATGGCCGAAAACCCGTACCCGTCGCTCCACCTCGCCAAGCTCGCGCAGGCCAAGGGTGAGAAGACCATGGAGCGCGAGATGGCTCAGCGCGCGATTGGCATCGACGCCAATTGCGTCGACGCGTGGGCCTACTATTTTCAGCTCGTGCGTGATGCCGATGGAGAGGACAAGGCCATCGCCGCCGTCGAAGAGCTCGCGGGAGCCACCGTCAACCAGAAGAGCGTCGCGCCCTACGTGGCCATTCAGGGCTTCTTCGCCAACGACGAGAAGACGCGCGACACGGCCATCACCTGGGCCAAAAAGGCCATGTCCCGCAACGGCGACGATCCTTTGGCCATCCTGTGCCTCTCGGCGCTTTACGGTCAGGCGGGCGATCTCGAGAACGTCATCAATACATTGCAGCCACACGAGGGCAAGATGGCGCGCGACGTCAGGCTTGCCAACAACTACTTCGAGGCCCTCTTCCAGTCGCGCCAGATCGACAAGGTGACCAAGCTCCTCAACGCGCTCGCCGGCTCTCCCAACCGCGACGTGAAGCAGTTTGCCATCGAGCGCTCACGCGCGGTCGCCCAGTTTTTGCAGCAGCAACAGGCGCAGCTCGCCCAGAGCGCGCAGCGCAAGGTGTGATTCGCATCGGGTTGCAGAGGGCGCGGGTCCGCATCGGCCTCGCATCGCTGCTCCTGGGATTCATCACACCGGGCTGCGGTGGAGCGGGACGACCGGTGGTCGCCTCGTCGCCGCCGTCGCCAAGCCAGTCCGCGTCGCCTCCGAATCCTTCCGGGTCTGCGCAGTCGGCGGCCGGCGATCCGCGCATCACGCCTGAGGGAGCGCTCCAACGGCTGCTGTCCGCCGAGCGGGTCGATCCGGACACGTTTACCGAGGCATTTCTCGACCAGGTTCCGGTGTCCAAGATCGAGCGGATCTTGGCGCAGATGAGATCGCAGTACGGCTCGTTTTCGAGCGCCACCAAGGTGGGCGCCGAATACGAGGTCGTCTTCGAGCGCGCCACTGTCCCCACCAAGGTGGTCCTCGACGGACAGGGTCGATTCGCCGGTCTCCTCTTTCGGGCGCCGCGCGCCTCGAAGGCGACCGCCGAAGATCTCGTGGCCTCCATGAAAAAGCTCTCCGGCGACGCGAGTCTGCTGGTCGTCACGAGCGGACATGAAGATGTGGGTTGGAACGCCGACCGGCCGCTCGCGGTGGGCTCTGCCTTCAAACTGGCCGAGCTCGCTGCCCTGCGCGTCGCAATCGAACAGAAGAAGCGAGCGTGGAAGGACGTCGTCGAGCTAAAGCCATCGTGGAAAAGCCTTCCCAGCGGGATTCTGCAAACCTGGCCGGAGCATGCGCCCATCACGATCCATTCGCTCGCCGCGCTCATGATCTCGGTGAGCGACAACACCGCGGCCAATGCCGTTCTCGAGCTGGTGGGTCGATCCGAAGTGGAGCGCTTCGCGCCGCACTCCGTCCCGTTCTTGACGACGCGAGAGCTCTTCGTTCTCAAGGCCAAAGAGAACGCGGGATTGTTGAAGCGCTATCGCGCAGCGGACGAAAAGGACAAGCGCGCCCTCTTGGGAGAGCTCGCCGGTCTCTCGCTTCCCGACGTGGCGTCGCTCCCGACCGAGCCCAATGCGCTCGATGTCGAATGGTTCTTCTCGACGCGAGAGCTGTGCACGCTGATGAGCAAGGTCGGTGATCTGCCCCTGATGAGCATCAACCCCGGGGTTGCTCGAGCCAAGGACTGGGACAGGGTCGCTTTCAAGGGCGGCTCGGAGCCTGGCGTTTTGAACCTGACCGTGGCCGTCGAACGAAACAAAAAGACGAGCTGCGTTTCGGCAACGTGGAACGCGGCCACCGCGCTCGACGAGACGACGTTGACGCTCATCGTCGATCAAGCGCTCGCGTTCGTACGCAGCAAGTGAGGATCGGCTCACGCAACCGCGGGGGAACCTAGCCCCTCATCGTCGTAGATCTGCGCAAAAGCAAGAGCGCGAGCGGACCCCCAACGAGCGCGGTCACGGCGCCCACGGGCGGCTCGGAGCCGAACCACACGAAAGAAGCGCGAGCCGCGAGGTCCGACAAAACCAGGACGATGGCGCCCCCCAAAAAGCACACCGGAAGAACCAGGCGCATGTCGGAGCCGACCATGCGCCTGGTGGCGTGTGGAACGATGAGGCCCACGAAGCCAATGAGCCCCGTCACGCTCACGATGGCGCCAACCACCAGCGAGGATGCGAAGAAAACGCGCCGAACGAGGGCTCTCACGTCGAGGCCGAGGTGGGTGGCCGGCTCTTCGCCCAGCGCGAGCAAGTTGAGTCGGCCACCGTCGACCACCAGAAAAGCCGTGCCGGCGACGACGTAGAACGCCACGAAGACGAGCGCCAGGGGCGAGGGGACATCGATGAACCCCACCAGCCAGAACAACAGCTCTTGCGTTCGCGCCGCAGAGGCGAGCGTCTTGGCGAATGTCACGAGCGCGCTCGCCATGGCGTTGACGATGATGCCGGAGAGCAAAATCTCCGTGCCCGACACCGAGCCGGTGGAGCGAGCGAGCGAGTAGACGATCATCGTCGCCAGAAGCCCGCCTCCGAGGGCCGCCAGGGGGACGAACGCCGAGCCGAGAAATGTGAGACCGGTGAGCCCGGCCAAAATGGCAGCCGTCGCCCCCAGCGCCGCGCCGCCCGACACGCCGAGCAGATACGGATCGGCGAGCGGATTGCGCAAGAGGGCCTGCAGCGATGCCCCCACCACCGACAAGCCCGCCCCGGCGATGGCGGCCAAAAGGACCCGCGGCAGACGGGCCTTCAGGACGATGAGGCGATCGAGGCTGTCGGGCTGGGTGAGCGCGCGTGACAGCGAGGTCGACTCGGTGCCGAAGATCAGCGCGAGCCAGATCGCCAGAAGCAGAACCACCACGAGCAGCGCCAGCACGCGCAGGCCGGCGACTGGCGCGTCAGGCCTCGACGTTGCGCTCATAGAGCAGACGCAGCCCTTGCAACGTGAGGGCGTCGTCGACCCGTTCGATCGACGTGGTTTGAGGAGCAATGAGACTTGCCAACCCGCCCGTTCCGATGACCGCGCACGGATAGCCGAGCTCGGCCTTGATGCGGCCGACGACTCCGTCGACGAGCCCGGCGTAGCCGTACACGATACCGGACTGCATGGACTGCACGGGCGTGCGACCCACGACCCGAGCGGGTTTGGCGATCTCGACCGGGTGGAGCTTGGCGGCGCGCGAGAAAAGGGCGTCGGCACTGATCTGAATGCCGGGGGCGATGACGCCGCCCAGGTATTCACCCTTTTCGGTGACGCAATCGAACGTGGTGGCGGTGCCGAAGTCGACGACGATCACGCCGGCCTTGACTTGATCGAACGCGGCGACGGCATTGACGATGCGATCGGCGCCCACGTCGCGGGGGTTTTCGTAGAGAATGGCCATGCCCGAGCGCATCTTGGGCCCGACGACGAGCGGCTCGCGGGCGAACGCGCGGCGGACCGCATCGACGAGCACATCGGTCAGCGAGGGGACGACGCTCGCAATGATGCCCGCGTCGACTTTCTTGAAGTCGACCTCTTTGAGCTCGAGCATCTGGCGCGCGAAGATGGCGTACTCGTCGGCCGTGCGTTGCCGGGCGCTCTCGCATCGAAACTGATGGACGAGCTTGGCCCCTTCGAAAAGACCGAAACCGATGTTGGTGTTGCCAACGTCGATGGTGAGCAGCATCTTGCCACCCTAATCGCAAAATTCGGGGGTGTCGACTCACGGCGAAGGGACAATCGTGACCTTTCGCACCACGTCGCCTTCGGCGACTGCATTCCAATCTCCGGTGGCCTTCCCGACGACGGCGTAGTCCTCGTCGAGGTGGGGATAGCGCGCCAGCGTCACGAACATCTGGCTCGAGCCCGTGTCGCGTCCCGCCAGGGCGACGCCCACGTCGAAGGGCTCGAACGGCAAGGGACTGGTCTCGCACCGCAGCGGCTCTCGTCCGGGACCGCCAAACCCATCGCCCGCCGGATCGCCAAATTGGACCACGAATCCAGGCACGACGCGGTGAAAGGTGAGGCCTTCGTAGAACCCCGCGGCGGCCAGATCGGAAAGGCGCGTCGCGGCGATCGGCGCAGTGCTCGGATCGAGCGTCAGACCGAGGGTGCCGGCGTCGGTGGCGAGCTCCAGCCTGATTCTCGCGGACAAAAGATGCGTCAGCTCCGACGCCGGAGGAGCCGGCTCGAGCGCGGCATCGCAGACGACCTTCGAACGCTTGAGCAGCGACAGACCACGTGCAGCGTGCTCACGCAACGTTGGGTTCACGCTCTTGCAATACGATTCGAGCCGGGGCAGCGCGGCGTCGAAGTGGATCGCGCCCGCCGCGTCGAGGAGCGCCCCCACCGTCTCGATGTCGTCGGGCGCCCAGCGCCTGTCGATTGCTTCTTCGAGCTTGCCGCCGGTCTCTGCTCCCGCTCGATCGGGGTGCCCGGCGAGGAGCTGCGCGGCGGTTGCCACCACGCCCGGCTCCACGGCGGACAGGGCCCGTGCGATCACCGATGCGGCGTCGTCGATTTCCGGGTGCTCGGCGAGAAGCTCGATGGCCGCCTCGCGCACGCGCGTCTCTTTCGAGCCGAGGAGCTGCCGAAATCGCGCCAGCCGTCGCCCTTCCAGACGACGGCGACCCAGAACCTCGAGCTCGGCGCGCTGCCCGATTTCCCCACCTTCTGGATCACACGCACCGAGGACCGGCTCTTCGCTCGACGCGTTCACCAGCAGGACCGCCGCGCGGCAACGCAGCTTTACGATTCGACGGGCCAGCGTCGGGGGAGCGTTTTGGGGAACCGGAAGCGCGGCCAGCTCGTAGAGGCGTTTCTTGGCGATGCGATCGGTGGCTCGCATCGATTCGAGCACCACCAGGAGTGGACCGAATGCAGAGGTGCCGAGCGCGGTCTCGGCCACGAGATCGTGCGCCGGGACGAGCGAGGGCAGCGCTTCGCCGAGCGCGCGCTGACCGGCGTCACCGAGCCGCGCGAGGCCGCGTGCGGCTTCGGCTCGCTCGGCGGGGGT
>JBBSDY010000319.1:0-5537 GCA_038240245.1 Polyangiales bacterium | reverse complement strand
GGCCGCAAGAAGATCGGCGGGCGCGCTGGGACGGAAGCCCTCGACGGAAATTTGTTTGGATTCTTCGGACGCGACGTCGGTGCCGCGTCGCAACGAAATGGCGGCGTAGCGTGAGGTGCCGTCGGGGTTGATGTCCGCCTTGGAGACGACCCGCACGCCTTCGAAACCGGTGATGAGATCGCCCGCCAGAATGCCAGCGCGATCGGCGGGACTGGCGGGGCGTACGCCCGTCGCCATGAGCCCACCCGATGCCGGCGACTCGTCGGACACGGTGATTCCCATGAAGCCGAGCGCGCGTTCGCCTTCGTCTTGTCGAGCCTGAACGACAGCCCGTCGCGAGCTCGGCGCGCGAAAATCGATCTGCACGTCGCGCGCGGAGCCCGTGATCGGCAGAGCTCCGGGGGTCGAGGCAGGGAACGAGACGATGACGTCGCCCTTGAAGGTGGTGTGCATCGCGTCGTCACCCGAGCCGCAAAACGACGTCTGCAGGCCCTCGGTGAACATCATTTCGATCTTGTCGGCCGACGAGCTCGCTGATTCGACGTCGACCTCGACGCCCTTGATGGGCTTGTGCCCCGGGCGGTAGAGCGTGCCTTTGAAAAGGACGCGGGCGCTCTTTCCCTCGGGGAAGCCCGCGCCAATCACCTCGAGCCGGTCACCGACCTCGGCCTCGCGGGGCGCAAAATCGAGGACATTGAGCAGCTGGGGGGGCTGCTCGGTCGAGACGCACCCGGTGAGCACCAGCGCGAGCGCCAGGAGGAGAGTCAGAAACCGCATGGATCGGCCCTGCTTATAGATCGACGTTTCGAGAAGGTCGAGTATCAGGCTAGCCGTCGTCCCGCGGCGCTCCCGGCGACTGGCGGCGTGGCACGAAGTAGCGGACCCCGTTCGACGTCTCGACGTGCAGCTCGGCGCCGAAGACCTCGCGCAAATTCTCGGGGGTCATGACCTCGTCGACCGAGCCCGCCCCGCGCACTCGGCCCTCGTGCAGAAGCACCACCCGGTCGGCGAAGGCGGCCGCCAGGTTGAGATCGTGGGCCACGGCCACGCACGAAAGGCGGCCCTGTCGCACCTCGGCGGCGAGCAGCTCGAACAGCATGACGCCGTGCCTCGGGTCGAGGTGAGCCGAGGGCTCGTCGAGCAGGAGCACGTCGGGTCGCTGGGCAAAGGCCCGGGCCAGGGCGACCATTTTTTGCTCCCCGCCTGACAGCTCGGACACCGCCCGCCCCGCAAGATTGAGAATCCCGGTCCGGGCCATCGCGTCCTTGACAGCAGCGACGTCGTCGGTGCTCGCGAGCTGAAGACCACCTTGGTGGGGGCTACGTCCCATCATCACGACCTGCTCGACCCGAAACCCGAAGGCGACCTCGCTCACTTGCGACACGACGGCCAGCCGGCGAGCCACGTCGCGTGGGGAGAGCCCGGACAGATCGCGTCCGAACAGGCGCGCCGTGCCGACATGCGGCCGAAGCGTCCCGGAGAGCACGCGCAGGAGCGTGGATTTGCCAGCGCCATTGGGTCCGATGACGACGACCAGCTCGCCCGGCTGGAGCGCAAAGCTGACGTCGCGAAGAACGGCCTCTCCTGGAGCCCGGGGTGGGTGCTTGCTGACTGCATACCCCGCGCAAACGAGGTCGGCCTCGAGCGGACGAGCCGAATGAGCCGCTTCGGGTGTGCTGGCGCTTGACGCTCCCCTTACCAAAGTGGTCTCCTTTGATCTGCTTTGAAGCCCAGCACGGATCGCGCACGTCGCATCATCAAGCGTTACTCGAATCGTAAGCTCTACGATACGCGCGATAGCCGGTACGTCACCCTGCTGCAAATCGCCGACATGGTGAGGGCAGGCGAGGACGTGCAGATCATCGACAACGCCACCAAGGACGACAAAACCGAGGTCACCCTGGCGCTGATCATCTCCGAGGAGCTGAAATCCCAGCCCCGATCGGTTCCCCTGGGAACGCTCCGCGATCTCATCCACCAGCGGGGCGAAAAGCTCCTGACCAGCCTTCGCGAAGGGCCCATCGGGCGTCTCATTCCCGGCGTCGGCGAGGGCAAAGACGAGCTGGCCCCCGACTCGGAGGTGCCCTCTTCCGATGCCGTCCCCTTTTCCGGGGGGACCGCCGATGCATCCAGCTCCGCGGCGACATCGACCCACACCGAAGGAAGCAAGAACGACGTGAGCCCTTTCGAGCAATGGCGGCACGCCATCGACGAACGTATCCGCATGATTTTGCCTAGTTTTGCCGGATTCAAAGACCTTCAGCAGCGGGTCGAGCAGCTGACCAAAAAGGTCGCCGAGCTCGAGGCCGAGCTCGCCCGCCGCAAGCCGTGATCTCAATTACGTGCAGTTAGGAACCAAAAGGGAATAGTTCGGGCTGGCGAAAGGTTGACCCAGTAACCATCCTTCACCCAAGACCCGCCATGTCCTTGTTCCGTAACCAGCGCCGAACCGCACCCGACCCCTTCGAGGTCCAGGTCTTGTCGCACCTCGACGCACTCTACGGGGTGGCCTGCCGCCTGACCAAGCTCCCTCTCGATGCCGAAGACCTGGTGCAAGACGCCCTGGTCAAGGCGATGCGCGCCCGCGACCAGTACCAGCCGGGCACCAACCTCAAGGCGTGGCTCTTCAAGATTCTCACCAACACCTTCATCAACAAGTACCGACGCGGCGGACTCGAGCGCGTCGTTCTCGACGGCCCTGACGCCGATCCGCTGGCCGACGGCTGGGTAAGCGCCGCGTCGATGCGTGCGCTACGCGATCCCGAGAGCCAGGCTCTTCGGTCCATCGTCGAAGAAGAAATTCATCAGGCTCTCGACGAGCTCCCGGAAGAATTTCGACTCGCCGTGGTTTTGTCGGACGTGGAAGAGCTCTCCTACAAAGAGATCGCCGAAGCCATGGACTGCCCGGTCGGCACCGTGATGTCGCGCCTGCATCGCGGGCGGCGTCTGCTGCAGAAGCGTCTCTACGATCACGCGGTGTCCCTCGGCATCGCACCGGTCAGCGACGCAAAAGACGAAGCCTCCGACGAGCCCGTGAACATCGCCCAGTTTCGCGCCAAGAAGCGGGGGATGGCGTGACCGGTTCCTGTCGCGGTGTAGCCCGTTTGGTCGAGAGCTACCTCGACGGCGAGCTCGAGCCTTCTCAGCTCATCGAAGTCGAAAATCACACCCAGGCATGCTCCACGTGCCGCGAGCGGATCGTGCTCGATCGCGCCATCCGCGTGGGCGTGAGGCACGACGTCAGCGCGGCCAAGCCGAGCGCAAGCTTCCGCGCCCGCGCCACCGCGTCGATGATGGCCCAGCGCTGGGCTCCGAGCGATCGGCCTGCACAGACCTCCGCACTGCCCTCCTGGGGAGGATGGGTCGTCGCGGCTGCCGCCGCCGCAGCCGCTGTCTTCGGGATCAACAGCCGCAAAAGCAACCAGGATGCCGACGCCGCGCGCCCCCTCGAAAGCACGACGCGCGCATCGGTCGGGCTCGACGCCATGATCGATCAATTCGTCGACTGGCACGCGCGACCGTTGCCGCCCGAGATCACCAACCCCAACGATTTGCCGGGTTTCGAGCCCTACGTCGGTGTGCCGGTTCATCCGCCCGCGCTGGCCCTCTTCGGTGCGCATCTGGTCGGGGGGCGCATCTTGCCGGTGCAAGAGCAACGCAACACCGCCATGCTCCAGTACACGCTCGGCAGCGGGCACCGCATCAGCATCTATGTCTACGACCCCCGTCGCATCTCCACCCGTGCTTCACGCTTGCAAGCCCGGATGATGAGCGGCGAGACCGATCCGGTCTATGTCGGCCACGTCCGCGGATGGTCGGTCGCCGCCCACGAGGGCCGTGGCGTCGGCTATGCAGTCGCCAGCGATCTCGACGATGACGAGAGCGCCGAGCTCGCGTTGGCAACGACGCCTTAGCCCGCCCCAGACCTCAGCTGAGCGGCAGGTCTTTCGCGAATCCGCGAAAGCTCACTCCACCCGAGCGACGCCGCCCTTGCGGGGATCCGACGCTGCCGAGATGTGCACCGCGCCGCCGGGCCCGCGCTCGATGGCGACCATCTGCACCGCGCTGTAGTTCGGACCTTGGCGCACCACCTCGCCGCGGCTCTTGAGATCCTGAACGATGGACTCGGGGACGTTGTCGTCGAGCTCGAGGATCGGGCCGACCGGGGACAGCTCGTCGGTAGGCGTGTGGAAGCGCGACATCGAGACGCACTCCGAGACCGGGCGCTGGAACACCGTGCGCGCCAAAAACACCTGGGCAACACCGGTGGCGATGCGCAGGCCTCCCGAGCCGCCCACCGCGAGAACGGGCAGGCCATCGACGAAGGTAATGGTGGGCGTCATGCTCGAGGTCGGCCGCGCGAACGGGCGCGGCTCGTTGGGCCCCTCGCTGCCGGTGCTGGCCGCAGGCACACGCGAAGCCGTCGTTCCGGTGCCCGTCGTGAACGCCATCGCCGCCGCTTTGGTGGTGAAGTCGTCGAGTTCGTTGTTGAGAATGACGCCGGTCGTGTCGGTGCTGACCATGGCACCGAACGCGTCGTTGATCGTGGTGGTGAGCGAAACGACATTGCCCTGAGCATCGACGACGATGAAATGGGTGGTGCCGTGCTCTTGCAAAAAGAGCTTGGCAGCGGGACGCGTGCGATCGAGCGCGATATGCGCCTTGCGATCGAGCAGGCGCACCTTCTCCATCAAGCTCGAGACGTCGGTCTTCACGAAGGCCGGATCGCCGATGGCGCGTATGCGATCGACAATCGCGCCGCGGAACGTCTCGGCGAGAAGGTGCGTGTAGGCGCCGCTGCCCAGCGTCAGCGCCTCGAGATCGGCCCGGCCGAACATGCCCAGTGTCTCGGCGAGCAAGAGCCCACCCGCCGACGGCGGAGGCATGGTGTAGACGGTGTGCCCTTCCCAGTTGACCTTGAGCGGCTCGCGCTCGATGGGACGGTAGGCCGCGAGATCCTGCACGGAGAGAAAGCCCCCGGTGCTCGCGGCAGCCTGCACCATCTCGGCGGCGACCGGACCAGTGTAGAAAGCCTTGGGACCTTCGGCGCCGATGCGTCGAAGCGTAGAGGCGAGCGCAGGGTTGACGATGCGACGCCCGACACCTACCGCCCAACCGTCGGGCTTGAAGAGCGCGCGGAGGGGATCGGACCAATTGAGCTCGGCGTGGTAGGCGAGTGCGAGACGGGCCAGGTGGTCGCTGGCGTAGTAGCCGCTCTGCGCGACGGCGACGGCGGGAGCGGCATCCTCGGCGAACGAGCGACGGCCGAACCTGCGGTGCAGCTCGGCGAGGCCAGCCACTTCACCGGGCACGCCGATGAGCCTTCCACGACCGCTGGCCACGGGCGCCTTGGACCGGTATTCGAGCGCCGACGGATCGAGCGCGCCGGGAGCGACTTCGCGAAAGTCGAGCGCGGTGACCTTGCGTTGGGCGGCATCCCACACCAGAGCAAATCCGCCGCCGCCGATTCCGCTCGAGGCGGGTTGCACCACGCCCAGGGTGAGCGCGATGGAGATGGCCGCGTCGACGGCGTTGGG
>JBBSDY010000318.1:0-5543 GCA_038240245.1 Polyangiales bacterium | reverse complement strand
GGCCCGTCGAACGCCCGGCAAGCCGGCGATGAACGAGACGATGTCGGGATCGACGAGCCCTGGCCGCCCGCCCGCGAGGTGTTGCACCACGACGTCGGGTTGCGCCGCGCGCGCCCGCTCTGCTTCGCCGCGCAGCGCGCTGGTGGCAAAAAGGACGGCCGCGAGGAGCGTCACCGTGGTGGCGAGCCCGCCCGCAAGGGCGGTGGTCCGCCCGGGCCGCCGGGCGAGTGCGCTCCACGCGAACGCCAGGAGCGCGAGGTGCGAGCGCGGGGTCACTTCGCCCCTGGAGCTCCGATCGCTGCATAAACCTCGGTGGGGGGTGCGATCGCCCCACCGGCAGGATCGACATCGGGCGACGCCGGCGCATCGGCGAACGCGGCCCCCGGCTCTTCGAGCGAGGGAAATCGCAGGTGCCGCGCGGCCCCGGCCAGCGACAGATCCGCGGCCGGCACCAGCCGCGAGATCGCGTCGATCGCCGTCTGCTCGCTGCGCCGCCGGCTCGCGCGTCCCCGTGCGTGGGCAAAGACACCGATGAGCAGGACGATCTGGATGCCGAGCGCGAGGATGGCGGGTCGCGCGGACGTCATTGCGACCAGATGAACATGAAGAATTTGGTCAGCAGAAAATCGGCGATAAGAATGGTGATCGAAATCGCCACGACCGATCGGGTGGTCGATTTGCCGACGCCCTCGGTGCCGCCGGTCGTGATGAGCCCGAAGTAGCAGCCGACCAGGGCGATGATGGCGCCGAAGACCGGGCACTTCATTACGCCGCTCCAAAAGTCGCCCATCTGAACGGTGTCGAGGGCGCTCTTGAGAAAGAAGCCGGACGAGACGTTGAACTGGGTGGCCGTCACGAACATGGCGCCCGAAAACCCGAGCACGAGAGCAAATGTGGCCAAAATGGGCATCACGAGCACCGCGGCCACGAGCCGCGGAACCACCAGCTTCTTGATGGGATCAGCTCCCAGGGCGTAGATGGCGTCGATCTGCTCGGTCACCGCCATCGAGCCGACCTCGGCGGTCATGCCCGAGCCGATGCGGCCGCCCACGATGACCGCCGTTAGCGTGGGGGCGAGCTCGCGGGCGAACGACAGTCCGACCACGCGCCCCGTGTACTCCATGCCCCCGAATTTCTGGAGTCCGAACGCAAACTGAACGGCCATGACCATGCCGATGAAGATGGCAGTGACCGAGGCGATTCCTATCGAGCGCACGCCGAGTGATTCCATCTGGTAGACGATCGCCCGAAACTCGAAGGGCCGGCGCACCATCGCCATGATCGCTTGCGCGAAGATCGTGGAGATACGACCGAGGTGGTCGAGAAGCGCCACGACCCGCGTGCCGATGAGCTCGAGCAGCGTCGGATCCTTGGGCGGAACGACGCCCGGCGGAAACGAGAAACGCCCCGACGGCGGGCTCGAGACGCGATTGCCAGGCGCCGTCGGGTACGTGCTGCCGGGCGGTCGCAATAGCTCGGGCATCGCGCCTTACTCCCCCGCCTTCAACGTATGAAATCCACCGACGAACGTCTCGAACGCCGCGCGATAGGTGGCGAGCTTGTCCGGCGCCGAGATATCGACGAAGTCGTACACGCAGCCGTCCTTCTTGAGCACGAACGCGTCGAACGAAAGAGGCACGCCGTCGAGCTTGGCATTCATCAAGGTGTGCATGGCCTCACGCCCGTCCATCGGGACGACCTTCTGATCGAGCGTCTCTCTTTCGGTGAAGCTCATGAAAAGGTGTTGGGTGAGCGCCTGCAGCGGGATGTCGTCGCCATCCTTGCCACATCGTGCGTTGACGAGCACTGTCGACTCGGCCGCCTCGTCGCGGAACGCCACCCGGGCGCCCTTCACCTCGAGTTGCCTCCATCCGGGCGGCATGGTCCCCAGCCTAAAAGCCAGCCCGCCGCCGCGGTAGACGTCGCCCCGAAGCTGGCCGCCTGCCCCGCAGGCAAGGCCCCCCGCGAGGGCCAGGTAAAGAAAGTACGCTCGGCTGGTCATGCGCGCGCGACGTTACCATGCGGGCGCCTTCGGGGGTACGCGCCGCCGGACGGGCTTCAGGGTCGCCCGGGGGGCTCCTGCGGTTCGCAAGCGGTCCCTCCAAGAAATCGTGGCGGGCCCTGCGAGGTCGATTTAGGTTTCCCGGCGGATGTTTCTCCCCGTTCGCGACCGGCTGCCCACCCGGACCTTCCCGTTCATCAACTACCTCCTCATCGTCGCCAACGTCCTCGGGTTTTTCTGGGAGAACGCGCTGGTCGAGGCTGGGTACGCAAGCATCGTCCCCGACTTTGGGTTCGTGCCGTCGCACTTCTTGGCTTCTCCCATCACGATGGCACCCACCATCCTCACCAGCATGTTCATGCACGGCGGCTGGCTGCACCTGGGGGGCAACATGCTCGCCCTCTGGATCTTCGGCGACAACGTCGAGGATTCGCTGGGCCACTTTCGCTACCTGGCGTTCTATCTCCTCGGCGGCATCGCCGCCGCGCTCACGCAAATGGCCGTGGGCCCCAACTCCAGCGTCCCGATGGTCGGCGCTTCGGGCGCCATCGCTGCCGTGATGGGCGCCTATCTCTCGCTCTATCCCAGGTCGCCGATCACGGTGCTCAATCCGGTTCCTCTGCTGTGGTTCTTCTTCGGCCTGTTCTTCGAGCTGCCGGCGTGGGTCGTCGTGGGAGAGTTCTTCATTCTCAATTTGCTCAGCGGCAAGCAGGCTCTCGATCTGGGAAGCCGGGGGCTCGACACGGGCGGCGTTGCGTTCTTCGCTCACGTTGGCGGGTTCGTCGCGGGGCTCGTCCTCTCGCGTCTCTTCATGGCCGGGCGAACCAAGGTGAAGGTCGATCCCGGCGCATGGCGTCCGCCGCCCAAAAGAAGCATCAGCGAGTGGGAAGAGCCGCGCTACTACCGGTGAGCCGCGTAAAGCCGGGCTAGACGCCGATGAAGAGGCGATGCGCAAAGTTGCGCTCGAGCTTGGCGCGCATGACTTTGTTGGCGGCGGCCTCGATGTCGTACTCGATGCGCTTGAACTCGAAGCGCTTGGTGTCGCTGTCGTAAATGGTAAAGCTCGCGCGATTGTCGTAGTCGCGCGGCTGGCCGACGGAGCCGACGCTCACCACGTAGCGACGATCGGGCTCGAGCGTGAAGTCGGTGACGGGTAGCTCTTCGACGCTGTAGGGAGTGAGCGCGAAGACCTTGCAGAGATGGGAGTGACCAATCAGCGTCAAGTGGCCGAGCTCATCCCAGATGGGCAACAGCTCGCGCGCTTGCTCGGGCGCGAAGATGTACTCGAACTCCTCGATGCGTACGGGGGAGCCGTGGCAGAGGTGTACGCCGATGTCGGTGAGCTTGTCCATGTAGGGCAGATCACGAAGCCAGTCCATGTTGGCGGGGGACAGAACCGCGGCGTGGGCATCGAGCGCGTGACGAGCTGCCTCGTAGTAATACGAATAGTCCATGCGTCCGGCGACCGCGGCATCATGGTTGCCGAGAATCGTTCGCTTGGCAGTGGTGCGCACGAGATCGGCACATTCGTTGGGCGAACCGCCGTATCCGACCGTGTCGCCGAGACAGTAGTAGACGTCGATCCGTTCGGACCGATACGATTGCAAAACCGCGCTCAGGGCCTCGTAGTTGGCGTGAACATCGCTGAAAATACCGAGGCGCATAGGGGCTCGGCATCTTACCACGCGGCCCCCAGCTAAAAGGGATAATTTGCTCTTGGGTAGTCCGAGGGTTACACCGTTGTCGGCAAATGCCTATTCCTGCACCTCCCGAGCACACCAACGGCGCACGCCACAACGGCCCTTCTGACCAAATCTCGAATGGCGCGACCGATGGTGAGGCCCCCGTTGCCATCGTCGACCTGGCACAAGCCTGTGTTCGCTTCGTCGAAGCCGCCCTTGGTGTTCGCCTGGACTTCACGCCCGAGACCTTGCCGGTGCTCGACCACTACATCTCGACCCGCCGCAAAGAGCTGACCGACAAGCCCGAAACGATGGGCCTGGTGGCCCGAACCGTGGGTGCTTACTTCGGCGAGGTCGTGCGTCACCGCATCGCCTGCTTTTGGCATGTCCCGTCCGACGATCCCACGGCATGGGAGATCCGCCTGATGCCCGTCTATCTTGCTTTTCACCCGGTGGGTGTCGCGTACGACGCGATTACCCACGGCGATCAAGACGGCCCCACCGAGTACCTGCGCATCGAAGACGAGGATCGCGAGGCCATCGAGATGCGTCTTTCCGAGCTGCCCGCGGCGACCGACGAGGAGTTCTTTCTTCTCTCCACGCGCCTCGAAGTGCTCGACATCGCCGTCGATGCGATCAAGGCCCGGATGATGACCTCCGGGCTCGGCGAAGTGATGTTCGCCAACGCCGACTACGACGAAGACTGAGCTACTTCTCTTTGCCGCCTTCGGGGGTCATCCCCACCGCGATGCGCGCGGGAAGATCGACGGTCACCGCGGGATCGACGGCGTCCCCCAGAAACGTGCGCCACTGAAAGAGGTAGCGGCCGCGAGGTGGGCCGATGACCCATTGCTCACGATTGGGAAGCACCCACGCCAGCGGGATTGCGTCGAGAAACGCATAGCGAAGCGAATCGGTGGCATTGCGAAGAACGATGCCCTCGTCGGGCGCGCCCGCCAGGGGAGCGGCCCCCACGTCGAGTGGCCGCGAGCGAAAAGCCATCAGCTCTTCGCGGGTCAAAAAGATGCCACCCGCTTCGGGCGGCAGACCTGCGGTCATGAACTCGCCACCCGCGGGAGGCGCGAGGAGTCGCTCGGCCGTAAACTCGACGCGCTCGCTCACCGTGACGACCTCGAAGGCCGTGCTGCCCCCTTGCGGCCAGGTGTAGATCGCTCGCAGGGGCACGTCGTCGGCCGTGCAAGGAGCCGCGGATGGATCGATGGACACGAGCTCGGCGAGAAAGCGACAGAAGAGGGCGCCTCCCTCGCCGGCTCCGACGATCCTCGCCTGCTCGAGCAAGAGTTTGCCGGTTCGCGTGGCCAGCTCCCACTTCTTGGTGGCGAACCCTGCTCGGCGCGCGCCATCGGTCTTGCCCGAGCCCTGTGCGCGAACGAGCGGGATGGCATCGACGCGCCGCTCACCGAGCACCGTTCGCACGGCGCCGGGCGGCAGCACGCGGTAGCGAGAGCCGTTGGGCCAAACCAGGACGTGCCCGTAGCGATCGATGCGCGACCGGATCTCCGTTCCGTCAGCGAGAGGCAGGGCGCGGGATTCGAAGATGACACGCATCCGCCCGGCGCTCGCCAGGTCGATGGTCATGTGCGGCGCGGTCAGCTTGCGTGCTGCTTCGAGACCAGCCGCGTTGACCTCGGGCGCCTTGGGCGGCAAGGGCAGATCGGCCAGGCGCCACTCTCCGTCGAGTGTCACCCCTGTGAGCTCGCGCTGGGACAGCGAATCCTCGTCGAGCGCCTGGTCTCCCCGCATGGATTGCGGGACGGTCACGCCAGCCTCGGCCGAGGCAACCTTTCCTGCCGAATCGATGGGGCGTCCCGAGCTCGCTCCTGCAACGAGCGGCGTTT
>JBBSDY010000317.1:0-5544 GCA_038240245.1 Polyangiales bacterium | reverse complement strand
CGGTCGGTGTCGCCGATGGGCTGAAGCGGGGCCTGGGGAACGCCGCGGCGGTACTCTTGGTACCAGACGTGGCCCTCGCGCTTGATCTCGAGCTTGAACCACTCGGATACGGCGTTGACAGCCGACACGCCGACGCCGTGCAGCCCCGCCGAAACCTTGTAGCTCGAGTGGTCGAATTTTCCGCCGGCGTGCAGGACGGTCATCACGACTTCGGCAGCACTGACCCCCTTGGCGTGCATCCCGACCGGAATGCCTCGACCGTCGTCTTCGACGGTGACCGAGCCGTCGAAGTGCACGACGACACTGATGTTGCGACAGTAGCCGGCCAGGTGTTCGTCGACGCTGTTGTCGACGGCTTCCCACACCAGATGGTGCAGTCCCGACCCATCGTGGACGTCACCGATGTACATCCCGGGGCGTTTGCGAACCGCCTCGAGCCCTTCGAGAACGGTGATGTTCTCGGAACCGTAGGACGACTCGGGAGCCTGCGAGATGGACGTGGGGCGGGTGGCTTCGGTCATTCGGATGTCTCGGTACAACCTTCGCTCGGGTCCCAGTGGATGGAGGCGCCTCCCCTTTTCCCTTGTCGGTGCGCCTCTGCTTCGCTGGTCTCTACCGAGGTGCCATCGAGGGCCTTTTTTGTCCGAGGGGGAGGGGGGGAAATCGGGGGTCTGGAAGGCCCGCGAGCAACGTCAGAATCCTAGCTTTTCTTGGGCCCTTTCGCAAGGAAAACAGCCCCTAATTTCCTTGGGATTTTCTACGCCTGGAACGCCTCAGGGCACCTCGCGAACGACGCCATTGTCCAGTCGAAAGTCGCGGCGCTCGCCAGCGGAGAGGCCCTTGGTGTCGATGAGAGAAGGTCGGGTGGTGGTGAGCAGGAGCTGACCGGGGGTCTCGCGCAGAAACTCGAACAGCAGCGCGGTGCGCGAGAGGTCGAGCTCGCTCGAAACGTCGTCGAGGAGCAGGATGGGATGGACACCACGCGCGGCGGCAATGCAGGACAGCTCGGCCATCTTGAGAGCCATCGTGATGGCCCGGTGCTCGCCCTGCGAAGCCTCGACGCGGACGTCGTAACCTCCGAGCAGGATGACGAGGTCATCGCGGTGGGGCCCCGTTCCTGCGCTCCTGCGGTGCCGGTCGCGCTCGCGACCGGCCTCGAGCGCCTTTCTCAGGTCTTCTTCGTCGGAAGAGCCTCCGGGCTCGTAGCGGGCTTCGAGGGCCCTGGATTCGCCGGTGATGCGGTAGAAGGCTCGTTCGAGCTCGATCACGATCCGGTCGCTCGCCTGGCTGCGCGCCCGCGTCAGCGCTGCACCGTGCTTGGCCATGAGCGACTCGAAGGCTTCGAGCTCGGCGGCCTCGGTGCCGCGCACCTCGAGCGTCCTCTGCCGCGACCGCGAGGCAACGGTGTACCTTTGCAAATGATCCATCGATGTGGCGTCGACGAAGAGAGCGATGCGATCGAGCAGTGTGCGTCGCTTCGATGCCGGCCCCGAAGACAGAACCATCTCGCCCGGATGGAACGCCACCACCGGAGAAGCAACTGCGTAGCTGGCAAGACTGGGCGGTCTCTTGCCCTGCAGGGTCACCTTGCGCACGCGACCCTCGAGGCCGATGGTCTGCTCGCGGCTGTCGGTTCCTTCGAGCAAGGTTGCGCGCACGCTCGCCGTGCTCGACGAATGCGAGACGACCTCGCCAATTTGACTCGTACGAAAGCTACGCGAGGTACAGACCAGGTAAATCGCCTCGAGCACGCTCGTTTTTCCTTGTCCGTTGTCACCCGACAGCACGGTGAAGCGCGACAGTGCAGTGAGATCGGCTCGCTCGATGTTGCGAAAGTTGCGCAGCGCAACCGACTCGATGCGCAGCGCGAGCACGTTTCGCCCTTTTGCAGCCCGCCCGCTGTTAGATGCGCATCGGCATCACGACGGCCTTGTAGCTCTGCTCGTCGCTTTCGGCGGCCGGCTTGATGACGGCTGGATCGAGATCGCCCCCGATGCCGAGCACGATCTCTTCGTCGTCGATGGCGCCCAGGACGTCGAGGAAATATTTGGCGTTGAACCCGATGACGACCTCGGCTCCGGCATAGTCGACAGGTACCTCGTCGAAGCCGTCGCCGCTTTCGGGGCTCTCGCTGGTGATGCGCATGGCGCCGCTGGTCACCTCGAGCTTGACTCCACCGGTGCGATCGCTCGCGGCAAGTGAAACCGCGCGCAGAGCGTCTGCAAAAGAAGCACGCGGTGCGCGGATGGCCCGATCGCTGGTTTGCGGAATGACCTGCGAGTAGGGGGGAAATTGAGCGTCGACGAGCTTGACCGAGAAGCGCGTTCCGCCGATGAGAAAGAACGCGTTGGGTCCGCTCTGCGTGATGATGACCTTTTGGGCCTCGCCGTCCTTGCCGGCCTCGGCACGCGCCTCGTCGCCGAGACGTCGCAGCTCGCCGATGGCCTTGAACGGGATGAGCATGGTCGCCGTGGCCTGCCTCCCCGGTACGCGCACTTCCATCTTGGACAGGCGATGACCGTCGGTCGTCACCATGCGAACCCGATCGCCGTCCCACTCGAAGAGCGCGCTGTTCAGCGCGGCGCGCGTCTCGTCGGTGGAGATCGAAAAGTGCGTGCGCGCGATGAGCTTGGACAGGAGCTCGAGCTCGAGCTCGAGCTGTGCCGCGTTGGGATCGGGCTCGGCGAGGGCAGGAAAGTCTTCGCCCGGCATACCGCGCAGCGTGTACCGGCGAGCGCTCGCCGCGGCCTTGATTGTGGTCGAGAAGCCATCGTTGGTGGCGACGTGAATGGGACCTTCGGGCATCATCTTGATGCGTTCGAACAGATCTTTGGCTGGAACTGCAACGCTTCCGCCCTTCTTCACTTCGACGCCGCTCAACGTTCCGCTGATGGCCAGGTAAAGATCGGTGGCTGCGACGCGAAGCTCGGAAGGTCCCGTGACGCTGAGCAACACGTTGGACAGGGCGGGCATCGTGCTCTTCTTGTCGGCGACTCCCTGGCAACGCCCAACCAGTCTCAAGAGATCTTTCTTCGGAACGGTGACATCCATGAGCGTCCTTTGGTTCCTAGATTGGGTCCAGCGAGAGTCCGAGCGTCATCCGAGTCTTCCTTCTCATAAATAAGTAGTGGTGTCGATAGGGGGTGTGGAGTGTGGGGATAAGTAATAAATCAGCATGATTTTTGCGGTGACCAGAGAGTCCGAGCTGGGGGCGGACAGTCACCTCGGTGGGGGACCGGCGGGGGACAAATCGGCAGGGGCCCCGATTGACCCTCGAGCGCCCGGAACAAAACCACAGGGTTATCCAGAGTTTTCCCCTAGGCCCCATCGAGCCCGGTTGGGCTCCCGTTTCGTCCTCGCGAGGGGACCCCGTTCTCACGCCGAGCTCATCATCAGGCGAGCGAGAGCTTCGAGGAGCGCCTCACGGATCCGGGTGTACGCCTTGGGGCCAACCTCGCCCGAGGCGTGAGCCCTGTCGAGCGAGCCGATCTCGACCAGCAGGCGCCTTCGAGCGCGCTCGGTGTCCTGGTCCTCGCGCGTCTTTTTGCCCTTGGCCGTCTTCATCTGGGCGCGCTTTTCTTTTTCTTGCTCGAACGCCACGTAGAGACCCGTGAGTATGGTGACCGCGGAGATGCCGACGGCGATCCACTTGGCCGAGCCTTCGGTGGGAATGTTGTCGAGCATGATGCGGGCGCGCTTCATCGGCGGATCGCCCGCCTTGAGCTCGCGCTGCGTGACGAGAACGCCCTGCCCCGTCTGGCTTCGATCGCGTTGCGAGGCGGGAAAGTCGGTCACCCGAAGCGACATGTCTTTGTTCGCTTCGGCGATGACCCGCATCCTGGCAACATGCGGAGGCAATGACATCGAGAAGTCGACGGCCTCTTCGCCTCCGTAAGGAATTTGGTAGCGAAAAACGGTGTCGTGCTGGCCGGGCGTGAAGGTCCCATGCATCTTGGCGCCCTTGCCCGGAGCTTCGTCGAAGCCCGTGTCGCTCATCTCTTTTTGAGCGTTGAATGCCTTGAATCCCGGGGGAAGATTGACGACAACGTCGTTGGGCACCCAGGTGACGGCGCCAAAATTGTAGACCTGGAAGCGCTCGGTGAGCTGAAGGGCGTCGTCTTTCAACTCGACGACCACCGTCGCATCCATCCCGACCATGGCCTCTTCGATGTGGTTGGTCACCGGGTAGACATGCACCCGGACGCGCTGACCGTTGTGCAGATCGAGCTGAAAAGGAAAGGCAGCATAGGTGGCGATCTCGCCGCCGGCGTTGCTTCCCCAGGGAACGGTGATGCGGTACGCGACACCCGCTCCTGCGTCGAGCCCGTCGAAGTGGATGTTTCCGGCGTCGTCGGTTTGCCGGATCGTCTTGCTGCGCGACTCGCCCTTGGCCACCGTGTTGCGCAGGATTCCCATGGTCACGTCGACGTGGGGCATGGGCTTGTCGAAGCGATCGCGAACCTCGACGACGATGTTGCCGGCGGGCAGTGACTTGTCGACGTCGGAAGTGTCCTCGGGAAGCGCTTCTTCCTTGGGAGCGGCGGCGGCAGCGCCGGGGCGAGGATGGCCGGGGGGCAGGTCGTCGCTGCCGTCGTCGGGATCGTCTCCGGTGACGTCGGGATGACCGGGGGGCAGATTGTCGTCGCCGGAAGGCGCATTGGTGCTGGGGTGGCCCGGGGGCAGGTTGGTGTTGGGGTGGCCCGGGGGCAGGTTGGCGGAAGAGCTCGGCGCTGCGCGTGGTCCCGCGGCGCGCGTGCCCGCGTCGGGGGCGCCGCTTGCCGAGGTGGCAAGGGTGAGCATGGCAAGCAGCACGAAGCTGGCGCGTGGGGCGCGGGCGGAGCTAGTCGTCGGCATCGGCGCGATCCTTGACTATGTCTTTGCCACGGGTTTCGGCGAGCTTGGTGCCGCACTTCTTGCAAAAAAGTGCGTCGTCGTCGTTGTCGACCTGGCAACTTGGACACGCCGACGAACCCGTCTTTTCGACGACCTTCGGCTCACCTGGGGGCGCGCTCGAGGCGTCGACCGGGGGCGCGGCCTTGGTCGAACCAGCACGTCCGAGGTGCGTGGTCACGTACGCGACCGCCTTGGCCCGCAAGGGCGCCAGGTCTTCATCGACCGCGCGCAGCAAGCGTTTGGCCTCCGCACGGTAGCGATGCAAGAGCTCTTCGTAGTCGGTCTCGGCGATCTTGCCGACGCTTCGCTCGTACTCGAGGTCTTTCAGGGCCTGCAGAACCGCGCGCTTCTGCTCTTCGGCAGCGCTTGGTGCGCCGAGAGCGATGGCCTCTTCGAGGGTGATGGGCGCGTCGCCGGACAGGGTGCGCACGCTCGCCCACATGATGGCGACGACCCCGAGCAGCACCCCGCCGGCGAGAATGAGAATGGCGGTGCCCACGCCGTAGACCGACGCGACACCGAGGGCCGCGAGCACCGTCGCAACGGGCAACGCGAAGCCGACGATGCGGAAGATCCTTCGCTCGGCGTCGATTGCTGGTTCTGCTCCGTCTGTCTTGGCCATGCGCTATCGCGGGCGATCTTCGTCGAGCT
>JBBSDY010000316.1:0-5551 GCA_038240245.1 Polyangiales bacterium | reverse complement strand
TGACGTCCTCTCTCTTTTTTGCGTTCCCGGTCGACACCCTCGGGCTCTGGCGACGAAAATCGAGCGGCGTGACGCCGGTGGCGCGCCGGAAAACGCGGGAGAAGTATTGCGGTGTTTGAAACCCGCTGAGCTCGGCCACCCGCGCCGCCTCGAGGGACGAGTCGCTCAGCAATTGCTTGGCGCGCTCGAGGCGAAGGCCGTTAACGTAGTGCTCGAACGTCGTGTGCTCGCGTTTCTTGAAGAGCGCAGAAAAATACCTCGGGGCAAAGCCTGCCACGCGTGCCACCCTCGCGCGGGGCAACGGCTCGCTGTAGTGCTGGTGAATGTAGTCGAGCGCTGTCTGCAGACCTCGCTCGCGCCGCGCGGGCGAGGGCCTTTGGACTGCATTGACGAGGTCGAGGACCGTGCGGCGATAGGCCGCAAAAAGGTCGCTCACCGTGCGAGCCCGATGGGCGGCGCGATCCAGGCCGTCGCCCAGAAGCTCGAAGCTCTTCGGGTCGAGCGCTCCGCTCTTGACCAGCTGCTCCGCCAGCCGCTCGAACCCGATCTCGAGATGAGCTCGCGCAGGCTCCATGCGATAGCCACAGTGTGTCGCCACCGCCTCGAGGTAGCGATCGAAGCGGGCGCCCAGGCGATCGGGATGCTCGTCGATCACGCCGCCGAGCTCTTGCCGCAGATGTCGAAGAGACTGAAGATGACGTCGCGCGCCCGGCTCGGCCATGACGATCTTGGTGTCTGCCACGAGCGCGGATTCGGCCGCACCGAGCGCTGCCTGGTAGGTGCGGCTCAGTGGTTCCTGCGCCCGGGCGAGGCTTGCCCCGAAGTGCAGTGAGAGGCCGAAGCGCTGCCGCCCGATTGAAAGCACGCGCTCGACCAGATGCAGCACCCTTTGCCGCTTTTTATCTGCCGATCCTGCGTTGCCGCACAGGAAAACGACCCCGTGGTCGCCGACTTGCCCCGCCACGACTCCGCCGCTCGCGTGCGCCAATTCGGTCGTGCTGCGCTGGAAGGCGTCGCGGCGGATGGCCTCGTCCACCGCGTCAGGCTCGAGGGCCCGACTTACTGTGAGGCCCACCAGAACGTAGTCAGCTCGGCGGGGAAGGCCCAGATCGCGAAGCTCGTTGGACAGACCCTCGTCGAAGGCCGTCCGTTGCGATCGATCGTCGACGACCCTGCGCACGGCTTGCCAGGTGCGATCGGCGAAGCGAATGGGTGCGAGCTCCGCGCGCAGCTCGTCGGCCTGGTTCATGAGCTCGTCGGCTTGCCCGGTGGCGCTCATCAATTTGGCCAGACAGCATACCAGCCGTTCGAAGGTGCGAACCCGGGTGCCTTCCAGCACTGGCGTCGACAGCGTTGCCGAAAGGTACGAAGCAAACTCCGGATCGGCGGGATGTCCTTGACGCCCAGTGAGGTGACGCCAGCGCCCGAGGATGTCCGTGCTCGTGGGCCGCGCCCTGGCGAAGGGCCCGACGACCAGAACCGCGACGACCTGACGGCGCACGACGATCGGCACGAAGAGATCGGAGAATCCGGCGTGCTGGCGACAGAGGGATCGCCGCGTCTTCACAGCTTCGACCATGTTGCGCCCGTTGTGGCCGTTGCGCTCGCGGGCCTTGCCGTGCTCGATCTCGAACGCCGTCACGTTGGGCTCGACGTGGATCGGCATCCACTCGGCGCCGTGCTCCCAAACGGCCGCCGAGACGCGCAGCTCCTGGAAGCAGAACGTCAGGAGGGGAGCCAGGAGCGCGTGCCCGAAGCCTGGTGTTACCTCGTGGATCTGATCGTGCTTTTTGGGATCGTAGTGCCAGTGATGCACGCGACGATTGTGAACGAAAAGAGCTCAGGGCTCAACGTAGCGCCAGATTCCGGACTTGGCCTGCGAGGCGATGATGACGTAGTGGGTGCCGTCGAAGGTCGCGGCGGCATGGTTGCCGTTCTTGTTCATGCCTTGCGGAGTTGCATCGGTGACCCAGGTGTCGTCGTGGGCAATGTCAGCGTGCCGCAGGACGGGCGGCGTGGTGTAGCCGCCGGAGGTATAGAGCCTGGTGCGGGTCGCGACCACCCACGAGATTTGCCCGCCCGAGCCCAAGAGCTTGGTCCATGTCTTGCCGGCATCGATCGATTTGTAGGCCGCGTCGTTGTAGTCGGTGCCCGCGTAGGCGGTCGATCCCGACTGCACGAGCTCACGGCCGAGGCCCCTCATGGGAACAGCGCCAAGATCGACCCAGCTCGCCGCGCCGTCCGTCGTCCGAAAGGCGTGCAAGTTGTCGGAGATGGTGCCCGGAGTGACCAGCCAGGTCTTGGCATCGAGGGGAAAGATGATGTTGTTATGAGGTTGAAAGGTAAAGAGCTGCGTCTTGCGGACGGTCCATTTCGCGCCGCCGTCGGTGCTCTCGAAGACACCGTTGTTGCCCCCGCGGCCCATGTACCCGTGCAACGTGGCGATGAGATGGTTGCTCTCCGAGGGATCGACGACGTGGATGGAATGAACGTCACCCCCGACATCGGATGAAGTGTTGGTGACGCCGTCAGGAGCATAGATGTTCGTGTTCCACACGTTCGACCAGCTCACCCCGCCATCCACGGATTTCAAGATGCCGCCCGCTCCGAAGAGCTGGATGAAGTACATCGCCGGCGGCGTGGCTGGATCGCGACAAGGATTTCGATCGATGGCGGCGTACGTGGCGTACCCCGACTGGATCCTGTCAGCGTTGGTGCCCGTGCTGATCTTGGTCCACGACAGGCCGTAGTCCTTCGACTTCCAGGTGCCGCGAAACTGGATGTTCAGGTAGACGTCGCTCGGGCGCACCGGATCGAGCACCATGGCGCCGGCGCCGACGTCCGTGGACGCAAGATCGAGCCCGGGGGGCGTCACGTCTTGCCATATCCCCGGCGTTCCCGCCGCCGTGCCGACCGCCCCGCCGGTCATGCCGGAGCACGAACCTCCGCCTCCGTTGCTGGTGCCGCCCGCGCCGGTGGTGGATCCGCCGGCTCCAACGGCGCCCGCGCTCGATCCTCCCGCGCCGGGGTGTTGTCCGGTCGTGCCGCCCGACGAGCTGGCCGCGCCGCTCGCGCCCGCGGCTCCGCCGCTCGCCTCCGATGTGCCCGCGTTCCCGAGGTCGCCGCCGTTGCCCGATGTGTTTCCCTTGGTTGGTCCGACGTCGCTGGATGGTGGGGGATCAACGTCACCGCAGCCGGCACCGAGAATCACCAACCACAGGCACAGCGATGAGCAGGCCAGAGAGCGCATGGGCGAACCTCCACCATGTCGCAGCCCAAGGACAGTGGCGCGACTCTCTTCACTCTAGACGACCGACCGGGAGGCTTTTTGTCTTTTGATAGCTTTTCGATTGGAGTTTGTTGCGCGCCCCTGCTTCCCCGTCGGTCTTCCGGGGTCCTGCCGGTGCGCGAGCGGGGTAACACCAAGGGCCCTGCGAAACGCGCGGCAGAAGTATTGAGCCGAGTTGAAACCCGAACGCTCGGCAATGTGCGCGACATCGAGCTCGGTGTTGGCGAGCAAGTCTTTGGCGCGCTCGATGCGCAGAGCAAACAGATAGTCGGCAAAGGTGAGTCGCTCGCGTCGGGAGAACAGCCGGGAAAAGTGGGTTCTCGACATGCCCGCCACCCGCGCCACCTGCGCGAGACTCAATGGCTCGGTGTAGTTCTGACGAATGTAGACGAGCGACCGGCGAAGGCTTCGGTCCTGCCGGGCCACGACCGGCGTGGCGGCCGCCTCGGACACGTCGGCGACGGCCCGTCGGTAGGCGGCGAAGAGCTCTTGAAGGGTGCGCGCCTCGTCGCCCGCGCGTTCCAGGCCGACTTGCATCTCCTCGAAGCTCTTGGCGTCGAGCGCGCCGGAGCGAACGAGCGGCGGAGCGATGCACTCGAATCCGACCTCGACGTGCGCTCGCGCAGACGCCATGCGATACCCCGAGTGCGCCGCCACGGCTTCGAGGTAGCGATCGAAGCGAGCTGCGAGCAGCCGGGGATGATCCTGGACGGTGTGTTCGAGCTCTTCGCGAAGATTTCGTAGTGAACGGCGAGGGCGGACCTCGGCAACGTCGGCGATCACCAGCTTGGCCCCTTGAACGAGCGCGGCCTCGGCCGCGGCCAGAGCGGCTTGGTACTGGTGGCTGAGCGAGACCGAATCGGAGCCCTCGGCCGCTCCGAAATGCAGGGTGAGCCCGAAATCGCGGCGCGCCACCCGCGAGATGCGCTCGATCAACTCGAGGGGCCTGCGCCGCCTGCGCGTGGTCGGTCCGGTCCCGCCGGTGATCAAGACGACACCATGGTCGCCGATCCGACCCGCGGCCGTCTCGCCGGTCCGCCGGGCGAGATCGACCGCGCAGCGTTGAAAAGCATCTCGTCGCACGGCCTGGTCGATCGGATCATCGTCCTTGGCGCCGCTCAGGGCGAGGCCGACCACGACGGCCTCGGGCATGCGAGAGAGCCCGATGCGTCGCAACGCGCCCATGCTGCCCGCGCTGTGCCACGAGTGCGGGAACCGCTCGTCGATCATCTCTTGCACCAGATTCCAGGCGCGCTCGACGAGTCGCACCGGCTCGAGCTCGACCCGCAGCGCGTCGGCCAGGGTCGTCAGCTCGTCGGCTTTGCCCTCGCTTGCCATGAGCGACGCGAGGCACGTGAGCAGGCGCTCGTAGATACGCAACTTGTCGCCATCGAGGACGAGTGTCCCGAGCGCGCTGGAGAGGTAGGTCACGAACTCCGGATCCGAGAGGTGCCCCTGTCGTCCCGTGAGCGACCGCCATCCTTCGAGGATGGCCGTGCTCGTGGGGCGCTCGAGACCAAACGGACCCGTCACCAGAATGGCGGCGACGTGGCCCCGGATGACGATGGGTACGAACAGATCGGAATAGCCAGCGTGCTGTGCGCGAATCAGCCTCTTGTCGCGCAGCACCCGTCGAAAGTGTCGCTCGTTGTAGGCCGCGCGCTGTGTGTCCTTGCCGTGCTCGATCTCGAACCGAAAAATGCCCGGCTCGATGTGAATCGGAAACCATTCCGCTCCGTGCTCCCAGACGGCGGCCGACACGCCCAGCACTTTGAAGACATGAGCGACGAGCGGCGCGAGCAGCGCGTGGCCGACGCCCGGCGCAACTGAATGCACGACGCAATCGGTTTGCTTGTTTCGCGCAGCGCGCCAAACGTGCACGCGGGGGATTCTGACACCGAAGAGCACACCCCGTCACCCCTCCGTTGCTGGCGGCGCGGCAGGAGTGGCCCCTGATCCGGACTTGCTCCGGCAGGGCGGGGCGGAGCCCCCGTGAAACAACGACGTAGTGATGTCCGCCTTCCAGCGAATATCGCTACGGACAGGCGGTCACGAAGACGCCATCGTCGAGGTACCACGTGACCTTGCCGTTGCCGTCGTCATGCATGTCGGAAGCAAAGGTGTCGACCTTGGTGAAGTCGAAGCCGTCCTTGGCGAAGGCCGTCATCGGAACGCGCAGCTCTTTCCACGTGGTCCCGATGGTCCCGCCGGCGACGCCGTAAAACTTCGACGACACCTTGTTCAGATCGTTGATCCACACGT
>JBBSDY010000315.1:0-5567 GCA_038240245.1 Polyangiales bacterium | reverse complement strand
TGAGACCCGGGGGTGAGCGTCAGATCGGCCAGGGGCGCAGCCCCGCGTGCGCGGCCGTCGATTTCGATGGTGGCTTGCGGGTTGGCGAGAATGCGAAGAGGGGCTGGGGCAGTGTCATCGATGGCGGTCGCGCTGGGGGTTGGGAGGTCGGTCGGGGTCGGGGTCGGGGTCGGGGTTGGGGTCGGGGTCGTGGTCGAGGTCGGGGTCGTGGTTGGGGTCGGGGTCGTGGTTGGGGTCGTGGTCGCGGTGGGGTTCGCGGGAGTTGGGGGGAGGGGGCTGACGGACGCTGCGGGGGGCTTGGGGGTTTCGGTCGAACGCAATGCGCCCGATCCGACGATGCCCGCCACGAGAAGCACCGCGGCCGCCGCGCCGACGATGACGGATCTGCGCACGGCGCGGCTGGTTGGCTTGGTGGGCTGGGCGGCTTGTCCGGGGCCGGTGGCCCAGCTCCCCTCCTCGTCGTTCATCCTCCGAGTCGAGACGCCGTGCGCCGGCTCTTCTTTCGTGGATGCGTCGTTCGACGCTGCGCGCTGCTCCTCGAGCGATCGCGTGGCGAACGTGCGTGTGACATCCACGGCCGGCGTGACTTCGGGTCGAGACGACTCGTCGTTGGACGGCGGACGGGTCGAGTCGGATCGGAGACGTGCCACCTTGGCTCCGACACGGCGGGCGAGATCACCGAGATCGGCGCCGGCCAGAAATTTTCGCAGGGGCCGCGATAGCTCTTCGGCGCTCTGCGGGCGGCGGGCGGGGTCGAGCGCGAGAGCCGTTTCGACCAGCTCGTCCAGCGGCGCCAGTGACGGATCGATGCTGGAGAGCGGAGGCACGGGCTGCTGCATCGCGCGCTCGCACTCTTCGGGTGTCGCGCGACGAAAAGGTGCGATCTTGGTCCACGCCTCGTAGAGAAGCGCCGCGACCGCGAACACATCCGCCGGCGGACCGACCTCGCCGCCCGCGAGCTGCTCGGGAGGCATGTGGCCAGGCGATCCAAAGACCTCACGCGCGCCGGCGAAAGCAGGTGCCGCGATTCCGAAGTCGATGATCCGAACGGCCCCCTCGTCGTCGATGATGGCGTTGCGAAGCGTGACGTCGCGATGAATGATGCGCGCCTTGCGGTGCGCGTAGTCGAGCGCGCGGCAGATCTCGATCCCCACGTAGGCGCCCTCGTCGGGCGCGAGCTTGCCCGTCCTCTGAATGAGCTCGGCGAGCGTGACGCCAGCGCACAGCTCCATGGCCAGGTAGTAGACGCCCTGCTCGACGCCGAGCTCGTAGACCGGAACGATGTTGGGATGCGAGAGCTCGACGGTGGTCTTCGCCTCGTCGACGAAGCGCCGCACGAAGGCTTCGTCGGTCGCGAGCTCGGCGCGGATCTGTTTGACGACGAGTTTTTTTTCGAAGCCTCCCGCTCCGCGCAACGTCGCCAAGAAAACACGCGCCATGCCACCCATCGCAATGGGTCGCTCGAGGACGTATTTGCCGAAGATCTGGGGAAACAAGGGTACTACGAGTGTACACCTTTGCGGCGCGCGGGGGGTCTAGGGGGGAGAGGTGCGGATCACCGTGAGCTCGGACACGACGACCGGCGACAACCCGAGATTGGTGAGGCCGACGGAGACGCGACCTTCCGGGCCACCCGGGCACGGTTGCGCGGCGTTCACCCCGTCGACCCTGAGCTGCAAGCTGGCGCCCGAGCGCCGGATCTCGAAGGATCGGTTGGTGGTGGCTCCCGCATCGGTCGCGGTCGACGACGTCCAGGGGCACCTGGTCTCTGCGCCAACGACGAAGGTGGCCCCCAACTTGATCGCCGGCAGGGTGGCGGAGTGCGTCTTGCCCTCGATGATGACGTCCCCAAAAGTCGCGTCGGCGATACCGACGGCGCTTCCGATCGCGAGGTGAAGCCCGTCGTCCTCGATCGTGATGTCGGTGCCCGCGGGTCGATCGGGAACGACGTGTGGGGGAAAGCGATCGGTAAGCAAGTAAGGCGTGTCGCGCGCGAGCGGCCCCCTCACGTCGTGGCGGAAGCCGCGCACTCTGGTCAGCAATCCGCCGGCATCGCCGTCGCGTTCTCGATGCAGCCACACCATCAGCCCGGGATCGACGGCGATGACCGGTAGATCGCCGTCCGGGCCGTCGATCGGCGCATTGGCCGGAACGACGAACGTCTTGAGCCAGGGATCGAAACGAAACCAGGCGACTCCGTTCCAGAGCCAGGGAGAGCCGTCGGCCGCGGGAACGAGACGAAGCCGGCCGGTTCCAAGCTGTCCGTCGGTCAGAGGCGGCAACGGATCGAGCGAGCCGTCATCGGTGATCCACCAGACATCGCCCACGTCCTTGATGGCCGGATCGGTGCTCCTGCGCACGCCGACGGCCAGGGCGCCGCCCGCGGGCAGCGCCACGAAGGCACGATCGGGAAGCGCGAACAGCGATTGCGGTGGCGGACAGTTCGCCTGCGAGCACGGCGCACCGTCGGCTTCGAACCATTCGAGCGTGGGGACGGGATCTCCCACACCATCCACTCCGCCAGCCACGAGAACGCGATCGTTGGCCAGGCGAAGAACGGTGGGAAACTTGCGCGCCGTTGCCAGAGATCCCAGCCCCGACGCGCGCGCCTGACCGAACGGTGGATCGGTCGTCGGTGCCACGGCGAGGAGGGAAGATAGGGCGGTGCCCGTTTCGTCCTCCCCGCCCACGAGCAGCGTCTCGCCATTGGCGAGCGCGACCGCTCCATGCTTGGCGCGAAAGTCATCGCCCAGGGCGATGGGCGGCTCTTGGAACGTTCCGTCGCGAAAGACCAGGGCCGTCTTCACGGGTCGAATAGGTAAATACCTGGGATCCGCGCCCCCCGCGACGAGCGCACCTCGTCCGAAAGGCGTCACGGTGGCGAACGCAAGGCGATGCGCATTCATGTCGTTGGGTCCGATCATCGCGCCGGTGCGAGTATCCCAAACCAATGCGAAGGCGGAGTCCTGGGGCCGCTGATCGGGGTTCAATCCCGCCAGGATGACGGCGCTGCCTTCGGCAAACGCGGTCATCGATGGGCCGCCCTTGCTCGGTGGAACGACGGCGTCGATCGGCGAGCACGACTGGCTCATCGACCAAAGCGACAAGTGGACATCATCGGGCGGCTCGGCGTATCCGACGCCGTGACGACCGGAGGGTGAGGTGGCGCTCGCTTCCACACCGCGCAGCTCGAAGGGCAGAGCGAGATCCGCGGGCTGGGTGGGATCCACGTCGGCGGCCGAGGGGGCTGCAAAATCACCGAGCGCTCTTAGTACGAGGCCGTCGTTCGACGTCTGCTCACACCCCGGCACGCGGTGCGGAACGATGCGTCGCTCCTCGGGCGCAGCGCTCTGGCCGCACGCCGTGGTCAGCGCGAGGGGTGCCAGCGCGAGGGGTGCCAGCGCGAGGGGTGCCAGCGCGAGAAAAAGACGACTTGCCGCGCGTCTTTCAGGCGAGAAATCGTGGCGGTTCACCGCTTGAAGAGCTTACCAATTCCCGACAACATGCCCCCCTCTTTCTTGGGGGGAATGGACGTTTTCTTGGCGGGGGGAGTCGATCGGCCAGGCGGAATGGATTTGCCGCCGCCGGCGGGCGGCGTCGTCGAGCGACGAGGGGCCGGATTCGACCTTCGGTCGGGATTTTTGGAGCGGCGCATCTCGTGGAGGCGCACCTCGCGTGCGGCGTCGAGGTTTTTTGGGTTGAGCTCGTATGCCGCGCGAAAATCGGACATCGCCGAATCGACCCTTCCAATGCGTTTTTTCAGCGTGGCTCGGCAAAAGTACGCTCGCTCGCAGCGCTCGGTCATCTCGATGGCGTGGTCGCAAAGCCGGAGAAGATCGTCGACGGGAGCATCGGGCGCCCGCCTGGTGATCTGGAGTGCGACCCAGAGGGCGATGTAGTCGCTCTGCTCGGGCTCCGCGTGGTAGACGCGCTCGATGAGCTCTTCGGCCGCGGGGTCGTGCCTCTTCCACAGGATCTCGGCCCGCTGAAAATCCGTGGCTGCGTCGATGATCTGCTGGATCTTGTCGGCCTCTTCGGGGGTGCCGCCACCGCCCCGCAAGAGATCACCGTAGCGCTTGCGTCGCCCGGGATCGGACAGTGTTTCGAAGGCCTCGCTCATGCGGGCAAACACCTTGGTGGCGGCATCGCGAACGCCGCTGAGCTCGGAAGGCAGCCGGTCGGGGTGCCATGTCTTGGCCAGCGCGTAGTATGCCGACTGGATTTCGGGCTGCGTTGCCCTCCGAGGCACACCGAGCATCGTGAAGTAGTCCTCGCGGTCGATGGCCTCGGATCGCTTGGTGACCGCTTCGCGTCGCAGCGCGTGATCGGGCACAACCACAGGGGGGCTGCTGGACGGCGGGGGAACCGGAGTCGACGATGAAGATGCAGCGCGTCCGTCGACCGGTGCATCGCCGGTCGCCTCGGCGCGTCGGGCGGTCAGCTTGAGGCGCGCCAGGGGCACTCCCGACATGGCCGCGGCCATACGCAGCTTGGCCGTGTCGGTGAGCCGCTCGACGCCCACCGGCGGCGCGGCATCAGCGCGATGGTCGAGGTGCCGCGTGATGAGAAGGCCATAGACGATGAGCTTGATCGTCCGCTCGGGCAAGAGCTGGGTCGCCAGCAAGGTCGCCAGTGCGCAGGGTCGTGCCCGTACGACGTCGACCACGGCCATTTCGAGGGGCGAGAACCCGAAGCGGCTGGCATCGGCCTGGTCGTGCATTTTGAGGGCGGTGGCGCCGAGTCGGCCGAGAGTGGTGTCGATGATGGGCTCGTCGGCGCGCGCGCACACCGCCGACCAGATTGTCGGCAATGGGTCGAGCGGGGTGATCTCGGGGCCGCCCCAGTCTTCGAGAAGGTTGGCGCCCTCGTAGAAGGCGAACGTGGCGTCGCTGGGCAACGTGAAAAGGTAGGCCATCTTGCGGTTCAATTGCGCCGCCAGGGCCCGCATGAGCTTGGATCTATCGATGATCCCCTGACGAACCAGGGCCTCGCCGTGGAGCTCCCCGCCATCGCCGAGCGCCATGAGCGACGTGTTGAGCTCGCTCTCGTTGATGAATCCCAGCTCGAAGAGAACGCGCCCCAGGTGGGCGATGGGCTCTCCGGTTCGAACCTTGGACGCCGAGCCCTGAAAGAAATAGATGGTGTGCTCCTGCCCCTGGGCACGATTGGGCTCGGCGAGGACCATCGACCCCGACAGCATGTGGTCGGCGACGTAGACCAGCAGGTGCACGAAGGGTGTCTTCTCTAGTGACCCTGCGGCCGTCGGCGTGAGCCCGGAGTACATCGACATCGGGGGGGCCCAAGATACCAGATCCTGGCAGTCGTGCCGCTTGTGTTCGGACCGGCGGCTCCGTGCTAGGTTTTTCGGCCATGGCTCGGGCGCATCTGCTCGTCGTCGACGACGAGCCTTCGATTCTGACCACGCTGCAGAAAGCGCTGTCGCTGGAGGGTTACGGCGTCGATGTGGCCGGCGGGGTCAAGATCGCCGAGGAGCGGCTGGGCAAACGCACGTACGACATGGTGCTCCTCGACGTGTCCCTGCCCGACGGAGACGGCGTCACTTTGCT
>JBBSDY010000314.1:0-5605 GCA_038240245.1 Polyangiales bacterium | reverse complement strand
TTGGCCTTCACGCAGCCCGGCGCCTTGCCGGGATCGCCGGGGAACAAGCTGACCTCGTGCAGCGAGTAGGCGCCGCCGCCGCGCGGAAATGCCAGGAGCAGGGCGGCGTGATCTTCGGCTTCGCCGCACGCCGCCGTGCGGACGAGCCTGTCGTCCTTGAACTCACCGGCGACGTAGATGTTGGTCTCGTCGTAGGCAATCGTTCCGCGCATCGCCAGATCGGGGCCGGCCGAGCCCACGAGTGTCTTGCCCAGCGGGGTCATGGCCGACGGCCATTCTCGGGGAATGCCGTCGAGCTTGATTTCTCCTGCCTTCAACAGATCAGGACGAATGGCAATGCCGTCGGCTCTTGCCGCGCACGGCAAGAGCAGTGGAGCCACGACGGCTAATTTCGACCAGGCTCGATGCATTCGTCCAGACAATTGGTTCACGTTGCGCGGGCTCGCGTGATCGCTTTCAGAATCTCTACTGCGGGAATGATGGCGAAGGACAGGCCAATTACAAGAAACCACTCGCTCTCGGCCATCGGAAAGGTGCGAAACACGGGCCGGAGGGCGGGAACGAGCACCGCAACCAGGTGCACGGCGGCCGAGATCACGCATGCCAGAAGGAGCGGCAGGCTGATGAACGGCCGCTGCGAAACGATCGACCGGGTCTGCGACCGGCAGCTAAAGGCGTGAAACAGCGGTGATAGCGCAAGCAGCGTGAACGCCATGGCCCGGATGAAGCCGATGTCGCCGTGTGCGGCCTCGGGGGGAAACACATAAAGGCCGGCCGCAGCGAGCCCCATGACCACGCCGACGAACCCCACGCCGAAGAAGTCGCGTGCGCCGAGCAAGCCGGCCTTCGAGGGACGCGGCTGCTCCTTCATGTGTCCCGGATCGGGAGGATCGACACCGAGGGCGAGCGCCGGCAAACCGTTGGTCACCAGGTTGATCCACAGGATCTGCAGTGGCGTGGGCGGCAAGGCGCCCTTGATGAACGAGACGACGAAAACGGCGACGGCCAGTCCCGCGTTGGACGACAGCAAGAAGAAGATGAACTTTTGGATGTTGCGGTAGATCGAGCGCCCTTCGCGGATGGCATCGACCACCGTCGCGAAGTTGTCGTCGGCGAGAACGAGATCCGCAGCCTGTCGAGCGACGTCGGTCCCCGAACGGCCCATCGCCACGCCGATGTGGGCTTGCTTCAGGGCGGGCGCATCGTTGACCCCGTCACCGGTCATCGCCACCACGTGGTCGAGGGCGCGAAACGCGTTGACGATGCGAAGCTTCTGCTCGGCCGTCGTGCGCGCGAAGATGCGCAGCCGCATGGCTCTGGCCCGCAGCTCGTCCTCGCTCATTTTGGACAGCTCGCTGCCGGTGATGGCCTCGTCTCCGTCGGTCCAGAGCTCGAGCTCCCTGGCGATGGCCACGGCGGTGATGGGATGGTCGCCAGTGATCATCACGATGCGAATGCCCGCGTCCCGGCACGTTCGGATCGCTTCTTTTACCCCTGCCCGGGGAGGATCTTTCATTCCCACGATGCCCAGCAAGGTGAGAGCCTCCTCGGGGTTGTCGACGGACGGACGTACGCGACGCGCGATGGCCAGGACGCGCAACGCATCGCCGCTCATCTTGTCGGCTTCGCCCTGGACGCGAGCACGGTCGTCGTCGGTCATCCCGCGAACGCCTTCGTCGGTGGCGATCTTCACGCACAGCGAGAGAAGAACATCGAGACTACCCTTGACGTGTGCCACTTCGCGACCGTGTTGGTCGAGCGTCACTACCGTCATCCGTTTGCGATCGGAGTCAAAGGGCAGCTCGCGCACGACCGTGTGCGAGAGGGCGACCGATTCCTTGGCGCGGCCTCCCTTGGCGGCAAGCGTGAGCAATGCGCCCTCGGTGGGATCGCCAATGACCTTCCAGCGCTGCGTGTCGTTGTCGATCTCGAGTGTCGCATTCGTGCAAAGAGCGGCCGTGGCCAGAAGGTAGTCGAGCGTGGGTGGCAGCTTTCCTTCGACCGCCGATTGGGGGGCCTGATCGACCGGCGGGCTGCCATCGGCCTGCAGGTGTCCGCGGGGATCGTAGCCCTCACCCGTGACGCGGTAGCGACGGAACGAGGCAAAGACGAATCGGACGGTCATCTCGTTCTGCGTGAGCGTCCCGGTCTTGTCGGTGCAGATGATGCTCGCCGCACCCAAAGTCTCGACGGCGAGGAGCTTGCGGACGACCGCTCCCTTTTTCGCCATCCGCTGCATTCCCAGCGCCAGCGTGATCGTGGTGATGGCGGGCAGGCCTTCGGGAATGGCAGCGACCGCGAAGCTGACGGCCTCGAGCAACAGCTCGTGCCACGCGCGACCGCCCTTGATCATGCCCCACGCGAAAAGCAGAAGGCTGATCCCGAGACACGCCCACAAGATGCGCCTACCGAAGCTCTCGAGACGCTGCTCGAGCGGCGTTTTCTCGTCCGGGGTGCTGGCGATCATCTCGCCAATCTTGCCGAGCTCGGTTTGCGATCCTGTCGCCACGACGACCGCACGACCCTTGCCGCGTACGACCGTCGTGCCGAGAAACACCATGGTGCTGCGCTCAGCCAGGGGCATGTCGTCGGCAACCGGTTGCCGGGCGTCTTTGCCGGCAGGCGCGCTCTCACCCGTGAGGGCAGCCTCTTCAGCCGCAAAGTCGATGGTCTGCAAGAGACGCGCGTCGGCGGGCACGAAGTCGCCCGCTTCGATCTCGAGCATGTCGCCCGGCACGAGCTCGTCCGCATTGACCACGGTGACGTCACCGTTGCGTCGCACCCGGGCCGTCGGCGCGGTCATGCTCTTCAGGGCGTCGAGCGCCGCTTCGGCACGACTCTCTTGCACGAAGCCCAGCACCGCATTGACGATGACGATGAGAAGAATGGCGATGGCATCGCCGAACTTGGTGAGAAAGCCCTGGTCGCCATGTGTCGAAACGCCGACGACCACCGCGATGAGCGCAGCGCCCAGCAACGTCAGAACGAGCGGATTGGCAAGCTGCCCGAAGAGGCGCACCCAGAGGCTCTTACGCGGAGGATCGGGAAGGCGGTTTTGCCCGTACCGGGCAAGCCGCACGCCGACCTCGCCGGTGGACAATCCCTTGGAGGGATCGACGCCAAGGTGCCCCAGCACCTGCTCCACGTCTTCGGCGTGCGGCGGACGTCTCGCCTTTTGTGGGTCGTCCTCGCCACCTTGGGCGCTCTTCGGAGACTTCGAAACGGCGTCGCTCAACGCTTCGTCCGTTTTTGTCCAGCGACTTTCGCCCGGTCGCGCTGCGGAGCTCGACCTGGGGGCGTCTCGCCCGTTTTGGCCAAAGGCTTCTTGGGTCGGCGCTCGGATTTGATGAGGGGGCGCTTGAGTACCAGCAGATCGGTCTCGGCGCGCACGGCTTTCTCGGTCGGCGAGGCGCTGCTTGCAATCGCTTCATCCGACAGCTCGGCGAGCAGACCAGCCTCGTCCTCGAGCAGGGAGATCTTTCGATCGATCCGATCGAGAATGGCAGTGGGCTCGGCGCGAGGCGTCTCGAGAATGAGCTCGTGGATGGTGCTCTCGGCGTGGGCGCGTTTGGCTCGCAGAAGAATGCCGTTTCGCTTGTGCTTGGCCTCCTCGATGCGCAGGTTCAGACCGATCAGGTCGTTCTGTAGGTTTTGGACGTCCTGCAGTTGCCGCCGGTGAGCCGCGCGAATCTCATCGGTCTGCTCGCGGTACTGGTGCCTGCGCACGAGCGCGTCCTTGGCAACGAAGTCGTCGCCCGCCCTCACCGCCGACATGGCACGCTGCTCCCACTCCGACGCGGTGCGCTCGAGAAGCTCGACTTGCCTGGCGAGGCGTCGTTCTTCCTTTTTGCACGTGGCAAGGTGGTTCTTGGCCTCGACGAGGTCGTCGGTCATCTTGTTGAGGAGCTGATGGAGCAACCTTTCGGGATCCATGAACACTTTCTTGACTCGAGCCGCAGGGTAGCGCGGCTCGCTCGTCGCGACTACCCGTACGGCGGGCGGGCTGACCTGCTAGTCCCAAGGGCTAGAACTGCCCGATGACGCCCCGCAGCGCCCCCTCTTGGGCCGGGGTCAGATTGCCGACCGTCACCAGGCTCATCCGCTCGCCCCGGAAGACCTCGCCCGCCACGTCACGAACCTGCTGGGTGGTCACGGCAGCCAGCTGATCGTGCCTGGCCGCGGGGGTCGGAGCCAGTTGCGACAGTGCCGCCAGGGCGTAGTAGGCGCCGAGCGAGTCAGTGTCGTCGAGCATGGCCTGCGTTTGCCACAGGTTTCTCCGCTTGGCCCTCGTCAGCTCTGACTCGGTCGGCCCCTGGTCGACGAGATCGCGAAGCACGGAGGCGATCTCGCGCGCCACCTCGACCGCGCGATCGTGCTGAACCTCTGCGGCCACGTCGAAGACCCCGTCGTCCTCATAAGACTCGTGGAGGGCGCCGACGTCGTAGCAGAGTCCCTTGCTGTCACAGATCCGCTCGTAGAGCCGCGTCGACATGCCGTCGTCGAGCACACGAAGCAGCATCTCCAGCGCCGGCTCGCGAGGATCGCTGTCGGCGATGGCACGAAATGCCACGCGCAACGTAGTCTGACTCGAGACGTTGGGGACGTGCCTCGTGCGCGGCCCGTCTTGAGCGGCGGGGGGGGCCGACGGCTCGACCCGTTTGCCCTTTTTCATGTCACCAAAGTGTTTTCTCGCCAACCGAAAGCAGCGGTCCGGATCGACCGCGCCGGCAAAGCACAAGACGGCATTGCTGGCCGTGTAGTGGCGAGCGTGATGGCGGCGCAACAGGCCGCGATCGAATCGATCGAGCTGAGCGAGTGAGCCGGTGATGGTGAAGCCGAGCGGGTGGGCCCCGTAAACGAGCTCGCGAATCAGATTGTCGGCATCGATCTGCCGACCGTCCTCGTCGAGATCCTCGAGGATCTCTTCGCGGACGATGCCACGTTCGGTCTCGATCGCAGAAAATCGGGGCGCCTTCACCACCTCGGCAAACGTGGCGAACGCGGCGCCGAGCGAGTCGGGAGGCATCGACAGGTTCATGGTGCCGTAGTCGGACTGCGTAGCCGCATAGAGCGAAGCGCCGAGACTCTCGAAGGCCAGGGCCTGATCGTGAGCCGTCTGCAGCGACGGCGATCCACGATAAAGCATGTGCTCCAAGAAGTGCGAGATGCCGTTCGTCTCGCGTGTCTCGAAGCGCGACCCCACTCGAAAAAGCATGTTCACCACGGCGCGATTGGCCCCGCGTCGTGGCAGCACGCAGACGCGAAGACCGTTGGAGAGCAGGTCCTCGTGGTGGGCAACTCGCCACCGCGGCTTCACTCTTCTTCGCCCTCGCTCTGCTTTTCTTTCTCGGGCGCCTTGTTGTACGCCTCGTTCAGCTTGATCTCGCCTCGGGCCGCCTCCTTGAGACGCAGAATGTAGCCGTTCAAGGCGTCGAACTGCTTGCCGGCGAGAAGCGAGGCGACGAACGTCTCGCGCTCGGTTTCGAATTGCTCCCGCGTGGCGGCGTTCTTCTCTTTGAGCTGCACGACGGCGTACCCGTCCTCGAGCTTCACGAGATCGTCGGGCATATCGCCGTCTTTTTCGAGCTTGAAGACCATCTGGGCC
>JBBSDY010000313.1:0-5606 GCA_038240245.1 Polyangiales bacterium | reverse complement strand
CGATCGATCGCCTGGGCCGCCATGTCGTGCGCCAGACTCTGGCGGTGGCGGAGCATTTCTTCCAGGAAGGCTTCGTCGACGTCCTGTGCTCGTTCCGCCGAGGCTGGCAGGTCGTCCAGCGATCCACGCGCGACGGCGTCGCGAGACAGCAGCGATCTTAGCCGCTCGAGATCGGTGCCTTCTGCGTGCGCGCCGCACGTGAAGAGAAGCGACCGCGATGTTTCGTCGCGTGACGACGGGCGCGCGCGACAATCGATCACGGCAAGCTCGTCCGGTCCAACGAGGATCGACAACGGCAGTCGCGCCGACCACCCGTAGCGCCGCAGCTTGTAGATGGCTTCCTGCGACGCGCCCTGGGTCGCGATGAAGAACATCGGGCGCCCGTCGAGGCGTACGCAGTAGTCGGCCCCGCCGACCAGGCCGCCCGCCGCCGAAAGGTCGAGTGCGGGATTCCAGCCCAACGTTTCGAGAAATCGTGCGACGAGCCCCGTCTCCGGCTTCTCGGGGTGCGCGGGCATCGCCCGAGTCTAGCTCAGGATCTCGCCCTGCCCGCGCCACGTCGCTGGGCGCTCCGATTTCTGCTATTTCTTGGTTTCCGTCCTCGAGGGCCACCGGAGCACCATGATTTTGCGCCGAGCCGTTCCTAATTCCATCAAGATCGCTCTCGGGCTCGCCTTGGCGGCTTGCGGAAGCGCCGCCACGACCGACGATATATCGAATCTCCACGATGCCGATGCGGCTGTCACCAGCGAAGCGTCGTCATCGAGCGCCGATGTCGATGTCGATGTCGCTGTCGAGGCGCGTCCCGCGCCGGTCGATGGGGGCACCTGCGTCGACTGTTTCGTCCTCTACGATCTGCACTGGGGAATGGATGGCGGGAATGCCCCGTACGTCGACACGAGCCGCCTCGCCCCGTGTCACAGCTACACGCGCCAGCGCTCCGGTAGTGGGCGCGTGGACGCCGGGGCGGCGATGTGCATGGCACAAGTGGCAGGATGCCCGGCTGGCACGATCACGGACATCGATGACTTGATGGGCGATCCCGACGTCACGAGGTCCCTGCAAGCGCACCTGCTCTATGGGGGCGATCCGCGTCCTGTGGACGGTCAGGTGTTCCGGTTCGGAGTGGGCAATGACTATGTCGATGTCGGCTCGCCGTGTGGCGTGGGGGCCGCCGGGTGCGTCGACGCACCGGCATCGGTGGCACAGCTCGTCGAGTTGCTCCGCGAGATCGATCGCGTCGAGCTGGCGGCAGAGCCTTGCAAGAGCGTGTTCGGCGCGCAGTGATACGTCGTACACCGCTCGACATCCCGCGCAGCGACAACCCTAGGGCGGGCAGGCTGCCGCGCAATCGGTGAGCCCCGAAAGCTCGTCGAGCGCCGGTGCGCAGGCGTTCCTCACGTGATCGAGGTAGCAGCGCGCCTGGCAATCGCGGGCCACCGTGCAGGCCGGAGCGAGGCCTGGGGCGCCCGCTTCGGGGGAACCTCCGTCGGATGACGAGGCCGCGCACGCCGCGGTCTTCGCCGTCAGCTCCTTGCAGGAGGTCTTCGCCTCGCCGGCGCCGAGGCAGCTCTCGAGGGCCGAGCGCTGGCCATCACACCCGGGGAACGACGCCGTCACGCCTTTGCACGTGAAGCTCGAGGAGGCGCAGTCGTAGTAGTCGTCGAACAGCGCCAGGCAACCGCCGGAGTTTGCCTCGTTGCGAAGGCTCTTCGCCTCGTCCTCGCAGCTCGTGATCCAGTCGCTGCTCCCAGCCTGCGTGCAGGCCCCCACGTTTTCGCAGACGTCGTCTTCGTGCGAGCTGCAAGCCACGTCGAGCAGGCCCAAAAATGCCGCCGAGATGGCGACGAGCACGCGAAAGGAGCGGATGGCCATCGTCGATCTCGTCAAAACGCCACGTGCAGGCGCCCGGTAAACACGTGTACGGGGCCTCGGTCGCGGTTGTAGCCGGGGTTGATGATGGGTTGGTACATCGCCGTCAAGGACAGGTAGTCGGCGAGATGAACCTTGTAATAGATGTCGCTGATGATCTCGGGACCGTAGCTGAGGGCGCCATCGCCGATGATGAAACCGTACCCGCCTCCCGCGAGGTACCGATGGTGCAGGGGAGAAAGCGCATCGATGACGATCGCGGCTCCGGCCTCATCGTTGGGGCGGCGCCAGGGCGCGCCGTTTTGCACGGCGCCCACCGCGAACGACCGATCGATCTCGGTAAACGCCCACGACTCGTTGGCGCCGTCGTTGGCGCTCATGCGAAGAAACGCGCCCAGGGTGGACGTCACGTCCTGCTCCACCGAGATGGCTGCCCCGTATTTGGTTCGTCCGTCGTCGCGCGTCGCCGCAACGTCGTTGCCGTAAGCGGCGGGGTTGTCGAGCACCTGCTGGTAACTGCCCATCCGCGCCTGGTTGAAGAAGACGAGAAGCCTGGCGACTCCCGGTTGCGAACGAAGGGTGTAGCGCGCTTCGTACTCGGCCATCAGGCCGTGTGACTGACCGAGTCGCCAGTCCATCAGGGCCAGGTTGGCGTACTTCGGCTCGAGAGCAATGCCGGCGCGGGCGGACCACCAGCTCAAGGACAGATCCGCGAGGACACCCCAGGTGTAGCCGCGCGTGTCGGCCGGGTAGTCCCAGGCTCCCGACGCGAAGAGCGCCCAATTGAAAAATCGCTCGGTCGGATCGTGCGCGTACTTGTTGCTGTCGAACACGTCGGTCACCGAGAGTCGCCCGGCGGTGATGGTCAGATGGTCGCGTGTGCGCGTGCTCGCGAGCTCGTTGGCTCCACCCTCGTGCGTCACGGGGCCCCCGCCGAGCAAGAAGGTCTGCCGGAGCGCGATGCGCGCCACGTAGATGGCGGGCGCGGGATCGCCCACGCGGTACACGATGCCGCTCGGAAAGGCGGCCACACCGAGCGTCTTGCTGATCCCCTTGCCGCCGCTCATCTCGGGATTGAACAGGATCTCGGCGCCTGGCCACGTGCGGACGTCGGCGTAGAGCGTCGAGACGAACGCGCTAGCGCCCTCGGCGTCGGGGCTCATGCTGTTTTGCCCGGAGTATTTGGCAGCGAACGAGGGATGCATCTGCGCCGCCATCGTCGACTGGAAATGGAAGCTGTAACGCTCACCGTCGCCGATGCAGGGGTCGACGGGCGCGGGATCGCCAGCGGACGACTCGTCGCCCGGCTCGTTGGCCAGCGCCATGCTCGATGAGAGCAGAGCGAAGACGCCGGCCACAACCGCGTGGGTGGGTCGCATCATGCCATCGGGCGAGGCGGAACCGAGACCGGCCCGTGGACCCGCGTGGGGTGGTCCTGGCGCGGCGGAATGAAAAACTGGAACGGGGAACGCGCGAACGTGGCCAGCACCGAAAGCATCAGGCGCATGCGGTCGGAGCGCTCGACCTGTCGCGCGCGCAGAGCGACCGCAAGAGCGAGAACGAAGCTGACGCCGAAGTTCAAGCAGCCCACGATAACGATGCCCACGGCCGCCGCCCAGAAGGCCTCGGACTGAAACGCCTCACTGCCGATCGCCAGCGCGCTCAGCGTGAGAGCGCCCGTCGACAGCGTGACGTGACGAACGTCGAGGGGGAGTCCGAAGAACTTTCCCATCACCGGGGTCATGCCGAGCATGAACCCTAGAGCAGTGTTGCCCCCAAAAGCAGAGATATTGCGGGCGAAGAAGCGGGAGAAATAAACCATGGAGCGCCGCCCCAAGAAGCGGCCCCAGCGGTGGCCGGCGATGGCCTCGGGCAGCCGCCGGTACACGGCCCAGTTTTCGAGCCAGCCTGCGGCGATGCTCGACATCCACAGGAGGACGCCGGTCAGGGCGGCATAAAAGATGGTGCCGCTGTGGGTCGGGTGCAGCGAGTGAAGCACGTAGTCGGCTGACGCGGCGTCGAGAAAGGGCTTGCCCGCATGGGCCCGCCAGACGGTGTCGAATGCGAACGCCGCGGGAATGACCAGACCGATGTTTCCGATCGCGGCCGCGAGCTGCGAGCGCGTAATGCGCGCGATGATCGACACGAGAGCCGAGAGATCGGGATGCCCCGCGCTCTCTCGCAGCGTGTGGGCGAGCGCCGCAGCGGTCATCGACGGCTGCTTGGTCGCCAGCGTGAAGCCGAAGAGCTGCATGGTGAGAAAGCTCACCGCATAGTTGGTGGCTGCGAGCATGCCCTCCACGAATGGCGCGTAATGCGCCCCGGCGATCACGAACTTGAGCGCGGCCGTTCCCGCGGTGAGCACGCCGCCTCCCCCCGCCGAAAGCAACATCTTGAAGTACTCACCGCGCGTCGAGGTGATGTAGTGCTCGCCCGTGTGGCCCGCGCGCTCGATGATCTTGCGCGCGAGCAAGTGCAGATTGCCCCGCACGATGTCGCCGATGCGCCGATCGCGAACACGCGAGCCCACGAGCTCGGCGAGCAGCGACGTGGCGCGCTCGGCACGATCGATCTCCGAGCCTGGCTCGAGCTGTTGAAGCAAGAGCAAGAGCCTCGCCAAGCTCTTGCCGACGAGCTCGACGCGGTAGACCACGTCGATGCTGACGCCGTATTTCTCGAGGTTGTCGACCACCGACGCGGAGACACGACGGCACTCCTCGATGATGGCGCGGCATTCGTTGACGCGCGCCTGCACGTTTCCACCGCGGCGAACGCTCTCGAGCAATCCATCGACGGTGCGCGGTAGTCGGAAGAAGGGACCATGGGCGAGCAAAACCAGGGGGCTGCGAGCCCGGATGACATCGGAAAGCCCGACGGCCGAAATGCGAGTGGCCAGAAGCGCGCATGCGTCTTCGATGTGAACGGCGAGCGCGGCCCAAGGATCGAGCTCGGTCGCGTTGCGCAGCAAAGCCGTCAGCTCGAGCACGAGCTCGGGTGGGGTGACCAAAAGAGCGCGCCGATCGGCCTCCCGGGGCAACAGGCGCGCCACGAGCTGCAGCAAATCGCGCGCGTCGCGTGGCTCGGGCAAAAAACGCCGTGAAACACGGTCGATGGTCTCGGCGAAGAAGCCCCGATCGGTCGGCAATCCAAGCCGACCGAAAAGCCCCCCTCCCACGCTGTCGACGAGCACACGCTCGATCGTGACGGCAAGACGCTGGCGGAGCGGCGGCACAATCTCGAGCGCTCGCACCAAAAGGCGCAGGCGCAAAATCTGCCGGCTCTCGCCCGATGCGGCTACGGAGACGGCGGCGACTGCGCGCCCCGACCGCAGCCAGATGAAGAGCCTCTCGAGAGCATCGACACGCTCGTCGGCGGTTGCCCCCGGTCGGCACCCAAGGAGCGCGACGTGAAGCTGCGACACCGAGACATGGCGGGGCGTCGCAGGCGCCACGAGGCGTCCGAATGCGGCGAGATCGGGTACTCCCCCTTCGAAATCCTGGTGGACCGTTCGCTCACTCGCCGTCATTCGTGCCCGTCGTGGGCCAGCATACGCTTGGCCTCGACGGTGCGCACTTGTTGCGTTCTAGCGCTTCTTGGACTTGTTTTGCGCGATTGCCCCCGCGGGCGATTTTCGCTGCTTGGCGGCTGCCTCGGCGCGTCGCAGCTCGGGCCCTTCGGGGCCAGCGATGGCGCGCGCTGCCGCCGCGGCCTTTTCGGGCACTTTGCCGGCCTGG
>JBBSDY010000312.1:0-5611 GCA_038240245.1 Polyangiales bacterium | reverse complement strand
GTCGCTGCTCGCGAGGTTGCCGGCAATGAGCGACGCGAAATGGGTTTTTTGCTCGGTGACCTCGAGCTTCAGGCTCGTGAGGGTGTCGATCAGATACGCATGCGCCTTGGCGTGGCCGGGCGAGCCCACCGGTCGCGGCTCAGCGGCGAGAGTCTGCACGTGCAAGATCGCCCGTGCAGCGGAGAAATCGGACACCGACGGCAGCTCGTTGGAGATCGCGGGGGGCAAGAGAGCGACGACGGCAGCCACCGCAGTAGCCGCCAGTATGAGAAACCCCAGGGCCTGCTCCCACGATGATCTTCGTTGCGTCGACACGGGCTCAATATCGAGCGGAGGCGCCCCACTTGCGGCGCCCACGCAAGCCCAGCACGAAGAGTGGCTCAGAGGAGCGCCGGAAAACGAGTTGATCACCCATGCCGACATCGACGACCTCGTGCGGTCCGTCGAGGAAGAGCCGGCCTTCGCGGATCTTGCTGCGCACGAAGACCTCTTTGCCATCTGCGATGAGCAAGCGCGTGAGCTCGAGGCGTTTACCCTCGGGCGTATAAGGCTCGCGCACTACGAGCTGGAGATCACGCGACGAAAGAGGCAGAATTTTTCCGCCGCCCGAGCGCTGCGCGGCGGTCGAGCCCGCCGCGGGGCCGACCCAGAATCCGCTCGACTTTTGCTCTTCGATCGACTTGCCGAGCCGCAAGATGTAGCGCGTGGTGGCCGCGGGAGACGGGTGGCAAAAAAGCGCGTCGTTGAGCACGCGCTTCGAAATCGCCTTGCCGTTCAGATGAACCGTCATGCGAGCGAGCTCGACGGCCTTCATTCTGCCATCGAGGGCTCGGGCCAACGCGGCGGCAACGTGACCCTTCTTCGCGCCGCAAAAGAAGCCGACGGAATGATCGGGAGCGCTGTTGACTCCCAGGATGGGCGTCGCCCCGACGCGATGCGAGGCCGCCAGCAGTGTTCCGTCGCCACCGACGGTGACGACGAGATCAGCACGCCGGGACTCGTAGGGAGCATGTGCCCGGCGAATCCACACGACGTGGGCCGAGAGATGCGTGAGGGCCTGATCGACCTCTTCGATCGTGCCCTGGTGCTCGTCGTGCGCCCGGCGCATCTTGCGCACCGTGGGATCGTTCTTCTTGAGCAAACGGGCAATGCGCTCGTCTTGCGCCTCTTCGACAAAAAGCCGATAGGCGGTGCGCTTCACGACCACGACGACGCGGGGGCGCACGCTCAGAGCTCCGCAAACCGCCGCAGGGCGATCTCGGTCTTGCCGTCTTCGATCTCGCCCGATCGCACGAGCGCGAGCGCGTCTTCGAGCGTCACCACCACGACCAGGGCCTGACGTTCGAGCACCGAGCCATCCTCGACGGGCGGCATCAACGCCGCTGGATCGACCTCGGCGTGAAAGAAAAAGTGACGCTCGCCAATGACCCCCGGGCAGGGAAATGTCGCAGGACCGAGCGGCAGCATCATCTCCGGCGCGACCTGGGCGCCCACTTCTTCGTAAAGCTCGCGGATGGCACAGGCGCGAAGCCCTTCCACGCTTCGCTCGTGGGGCTCGACCAGCCCTGCCGGGGCCTCCCAAAGACCGCCCAGCGACTCGCGCTCCGGGATGGGCCACACCTCGCGGGGGCGAAACACCACCGGTGGGCGTAGCGCCGACCGAAGCAACACGCGTCTCGCGCCGGCCTCATCGCGAAAATGCGGCACGACGACGACGGCGTCGAGCAGCTTGCGCACGGCGACATCGTAGAAGAAGGGCTCGCTCGACGAACCGTCGGGAAACTCCGCGGTCAGCTCGAGACGCCGGACGGTGAGGTACGCCCGGGGTGGCGCGTGGTCGGTGCGATCCTTCTCGATGGACAGCTTGATGGCGGGCAGAGGCGGGAGGGCCCCTGCGGTGGACGGCGGGGCGGGGGGGGCACTGGGCATGGCGGGGGGCGCACACGAGTAACCTTGTCCGGGGCGCAAATTGCAAGCAAAACCATGCGGCGCCGCTTTACGCCCTGACGGCTCTTGGCTATGGGACGCTGAGCGACAGATGACAACCGGGGACCTTCGACGGGCGTGGCAGACAGCATGGGTAGCGCTTGGGTTGGCTTGCCTCGCGCCCCGAGGAGCGCTGGCCGACGACGGAAAGCCGGCGCCGGCAGCAGCGGCGAAAAAGTCGGCCGTGCCCGCCGGCAAGGCTCCGGTCACCGTGAATGTGCCCGCCCTCACCGAGCGGCTCAAGGGCAGCGACGGTTCGGAGGTCGAGAAGGCCCTCGGTGAGGCCAAAGCCGCCGGCAAGGGAGCCTCGCCGCTCGCCCCCGCGGTCGAAGATCTGCTCCGCCGGGGCACGACCCCCGCGATCGCCACACTCGCGCTCGCGGTTCTGGCCGAGATCGGAAGCCCGGCCAGCGCCGCCTCGCTTCAGCCCTACTTGCACCACCGCAGCCCCGAGGTTCGCAAAAGAGCCCTGGCCACGCTGGTCAAGACGGGGGGCCCATCGGCGATCGGATGGCTGCGCGAAGGGCTGTCCGATTCCGACGCCGGCGTTCGAGGTACCGCGGCGAGCGGCCTTGGTACCCTGAAGGGCCGCGAGGCCATGGGCGACCTGTTCATCGCCCTCGATCACCAGGTGACTGAAGCCGCGGCGTCCATTGGACAGATCTGCACCGCCGAGGCGTGCGACAAGCTAGTCGCCAAGACCGGCACCTTCGGGCTCGACGTGATGACCAGCGGCTTCGACCAGATCCTGTTTCGCCCTTCGGCCGAGATCGCGGACGACCAGAAGATTCGCATCGTGGAGCGGGTCCGCGAGCTCGGGACGCAAGAGGCCAATAAATACTTGCGCGATCTGCAGTCGCGCTGGCCGACCAATTCACCGAAAGTGAAGGGCACCATCGATCAAGCCGTGCTTGCAACCGCCGGAAGCCGGTCGTGAAGCTCGCTGCCTTCGTCGTCCCCATGGCGCTCGCGGTCTCCTGCGGAGGGGGCCAGACGCGTCTCAATGGTCTCTTCTCGACTGACTGGCAAGACGACGGCGGCGCGAGAGCTCGCGCCGTGCAGACGAAGATCCTCGCCATTCCCATCCCCAAGGGCACGCCAGTCGCTGTCGGTGTCGTCGACACGGGCCTCGTGGGAATCGCTCTTTCTTCCGGAAAATCCTGGTCGTTCGCGCACGCCCTCGATGCGCGACCCCGAAACGCCGGAAAGGTGGTCGTCGGAACAGGCGGTGGGGAGCTCTTCGCCCTCGACGCCGCCACCGGTCAGCCGCTGTGGACCAAAAAAGCCGCCGGCGCGCTGCGGGGAGCCGGCGACGACGGACGCACCACGGTGGTCTCGCTCGCCTCGGCGGGCGAGGGGTCGATCATCCTGGCAGTCGCTCACGACGGCACGGTGCTCCGTCAGCTCGAGGCATCGCCGGCCATCGGGATCCCCGCGGTGGTCGGCGATTACGCCTTCTTCCCGTGGCAAGGGCAGTACGTCACCATCTACAACATCGCCACGGGCGCCGAAGAAGCGCGTCTGTTGTTTCGCGAGCAGGTGAGCCGCGCCTTCACGCACGGCGGCAAGCTCTATTTCGGCGAGCTCGGCCTGTTTCGATACGACGATCAAACGTGGCGCGCTTCGACGCAGAAGGCTTCGCATGTGTCGTTGCCGGCCCGGGACCTTCCCGGTGATCCCAAGTGGTTTTTACCGGGAGGCGAAGTCCGGGGCGCGGCGAGCGACGCGCGCGACGACATCGGTCTCTTCGGCGCACCCGCCTCGACTTCCGAGCTCGCCGTCGACTCGGGCAGATTCGTGGCGACTTATTTCAAGGTGGCCATCGGTTTCGACGCGAAGAGCGGGAGCCTCGCCTGGGCAACCAAGCACGACGCCGACTTCGTGGCGGGCAGCCCCTTCGAAGGGGGCGTTGCGCTGTGTGACGAGGGTGGCAAAATCACCATCGTGAGCACGACCACCGGCGCCGTTCTTTCCGAGAAGAACCTCGGACGCAAGGTGAAGGGCTGCGCCGTCGAGGCAGACGGATTGTCGCCCGTTCACTCCACCGACTCGACCACGAAGTCGCTCGCCGAGCAGATCCCCGTGGCGATCGATCTCAACGAAAACGAGATGGTGGCCATCCAGAGGGTGCTCCTGCGCGAGCTCGGAAAAGCCGAAGACCCCCAGGCCACCAAGGCCCTCATCGATCTGGCGAGCGATCCGCGCACGCCGCCACCGCTCATCGTCGACGCCGAGGCGGCCTTGGCCACCCGACGCAACGGCGCCGATTTCATGATCGCGGCCCTGGGCCGCCACTACGATTTTTTGAAAGACGTGTTGAAGCCACCGCCGGTCGGCCCGCTGGCCGACGCGCTGCTCGCCATGAAAGAATCACGCGCCGCACCCGCCCTGGTGGCACACCTCTTCGATCCGGCCGACACCACCGACGCCATCAAGCGCGCAGCCGCCGCGCTCGCCCAGATCGCCACCAAGGCCGAGCTCGCGCAGCTCCGCAGCTTCTTCGCCCTCTACCGCTCGACCGCCGACGACGACTCCCTCGCCCAGGCAGTCGTCAGCGCAGCCCAGGCGATCGTCAGGCTCGGCGGCCCGGAAGACAAGGCGCTGGTCGCCCACGGCGCCGAGGACCCGATGACGATCAGTGCCATCAAGCCGCAGCTCTTCGCCCTGACCAAGTAAATGCCAAGCTTGGCGGCCGCGGCTTCAGGCGGCCGTGAATTTTCGTTGGGACGACCAGGCCGTGGTGCGGTTGCGGCCGCTGCGCTTCGAGACGAAGAGGGCCTCGTCGGCCGCCTTGAACAGCGTCTCCCAGTCGCGGCCGCCATCGGGAAATGTGGCGACGCCCACCGAGCAGGTGACTTTGAGCGGCCCTTGCTGCGTGGCAAACGTCTTGGCCTCGACCTCTTTGCGAACGCGCTCGGCGAGGAGCATCGCGCCCTTGGCGTCGGTCTCTTCGCAGATGACCACGAACTCTTCGCCACCAAAGCGGGCCACGGCGTCGGTCGTGCGTTTGGCGCGCCGCAGGATGTCGCCGAGTCCACGGATCACGACGTCGCCAACATCGTGACCGTGCACGTCATTCACCTTCTTGAAAAAGTCGATGTCCGCCACGAGCACCGAGAGGTGCCGCGAGAAGCGCGTGGCCGCGGCCACTTTCTGGCCGGCTACGTCGAGAAGCGCGCGCTTGTTGAGCAAGCCAGTGAGGCCGTCGGTGGTGGCGAGCTCTTCGAGCTTCTTCACCATCCGCGCGTTGGCCAGCGAGACGGCCATGTGGCGGGCCAGCACCTCGAGCGTCGGGCGCACGGCCTCGCCAAAGGCTGCCTTGCGCTTGGCTCCCAGGACCAGCGTCCCCAGCGCGCGCTCGTGAACGAGCAGCGGAAGCACCAGGATCGAGGGCATCGCCGGCGCGGCCAACCGCTTGGTGAAAAGCACCTGGTGCGCAGGATCGAACTCGCCTTTGTAGGGAAGGGGGTGTCGATTCTGCACCACCATCGCCACGAGGCTCGCGTTGTGCGAGAAGCGGGCTCCGACGAGCGCGTCGCTTCCCTCGCCGCTCACCGCGCGCACCTCGTGCGTCTTGCTCGCCTCATCGAAGAGTGTCACCGCGGCAAAATCGAAGAGCGCGGCC
>JBBSDY010000311.1:0-5611 GCA_038240245.1 Polyangiales bacterium | reverse complement strand
GGCCTGGTGCACGCCGCCAAGACGCCCGGAAGGAGAACCGCCACGAGGCAGGCTGCTCTCATCGGGCCCTGCGTGGTCGGATCAGATCGATCGAGCCCTTGAGCGAGAGCGCGCCCACCAGCAGCCAGTAGAGCGCGAAACGATCTTCTTCGCGATCGAGCGAACGGACACCGAGCGAGAAGGCGAGCGCGGCCCCGAGCAAGAGCGAGACCGCGAGCAGATCGACCCATCGACCCATCGCGCCCAGTCTACCTCAGCAAGTAGTAGGCGGCGCCAGCTAGCGTCAGGGCGAGCAAGGCGACAAGGACGGGCGCCGCGTCGAGGAGGCGCTTCTCGGGGCGCACGAGGGCCACGGCGCGCTCGATCTGGCGCGAGCGCGGGTCGAAGACGTCCGCCGCGAACGTGATGAGCGCGATCGCCGCCGCCAGTGACACCGCGTGCGCCAGAAGAGCTCGTTCCACGCTCTCGACCCACCACGCGAGGGCCATTGGGATGGCCGCCGCAATCGCGACGACGGTCAGCACGAAAACCGACCTTCGAGGCTGCCTCTTGCGCGGTACCGCGGGTTGCGTCGCCACCGGGGCGAGCTCGACGGGGCCAGGCGGTATCCTTTTTTGGCCGGCCCAACCCACGGCGAACAGAGCCCAGCCCACGGCGCCGAGCAGTCCTTGCACGGGATCGAGGTGCGAGGGCATCACGGGCGATCCGACGAGAGACCAGGCGGCGACGCACGAAGCAAGAAAGACCCAGATCCCGATGATGCGCGCGAGCGCCGGTGACGATGCGCGTAGTACGGAGCCGGCGACGAGGGCGACCACCGCGACGAGCGCCACGATGCGAGAGGCAAGTGACGCGAAACGAGACGATACAGGCCAGGCAACGGTCACGCCCCACGCATAGAGGCCCGGAACGAGAAGATCGAAGAGCCTGCCCGCATCCGCGGGGGCTTTTTGGACGACGTCCGAGCCGGCCACGTGGCTACCCCAAGAGCCGGAGCAACGACGCGGGCGACTTTGCGGGGTCGTCCTCGCGAGCGACTTCCAAACCCAGCTTCTTCCAGAGACCTGCGTCGAGCAGATGGCTGGGCCGAACGTTCATGAGTGCAGCGAGGGCGCTGGTGCGAAGACCGGGGTTGTCCTTTTCGAGGCGCGAGAGGAGATCTCCGATGATCTTGCGCTGGAGGTTCTCTTGCGAACCGCACAGATCGCACGGCAAGATGGGAAACTCCATGGCCGCCGCGTAGGCGCCGATGTCGTCTTCCGCGCAGTACACGAGAGGACGGATGACGGTATGAGCGCCATCATCGGAGATGAGCTTGGGGGGCATCGCCTTGAGCTGCCCCGAAAAGAAAAGATTGAGCAGCAACGTGACGAGCACGTCGTCGCGGTGGTGCCCGAGCGCGATCTTGTTGCAGCCGAGCTCGGTGGCCAGGCGATAGAGGATGCCCCGGCGCAGGCGCGAGCAGAGCGAGCAGTACGTTTTTCCCTGGGGGATCTTCGCGGTGACGATGCTGTAGGTGTCCTCGTGCACCATCTGGAAGGCGTGACCGCGGCTCTGCATGTATTCCGTCAAGAGATGGCCCGGGTAGCCGGGATGCCCCTGGTCGACGTTGACGGCGAGAAGCGAAAAAGAGATCGGCGCGCGATGGGTCAGCGACGCCAAAAGGTGATGCATGGTGTAGCTGTCCTTGCCGCCCGAGACCGCCACCAGAATGCGATCGCCCTCGGAGATCATCTGAAAATCGTCGATGGCGCGGGACATGGCACGTGCCAGGCGCTTTTCGATGCGCTCGGTTTCGGTGGGCGCCGTCATCGCGACCCTTGCTGCTCGACGAACCTGAGAAAGGTGAGCACGCCGTGCCCGGTGCCGCCCTTCGAGTAAAAAGAGGTGGCGCGATCGCCGAGCGCCGGCCCGGCGATGTCGGCGTGGATCCAGTCGCACTTTCCCACGAATTCGCGCAAAAAGAGCGCCGCGGTGATCGATCCGCCCCAGCGCTCACCGGTGTGCTTGAGATCGGCGACGTCGCTCTTGAGCTGATCTTTCAGGTCGTCGAGAAGCGGTAGCCGCCAGAACTGCTCGCCGGCATCCTTTGCGGCTCCCGCAAACTGCGCGGCGATCTTGTCGGTCGTCGCGAAAAATCCGGAGCACGTTTTGCCCAGAGCGACGACGCACGCGCCGGTGAGGGTGGCATTGTCGACGAGAACATCGGGCTCGAGGGCGCGCGCGTAGGCGAGCGCGTCGGCTAGGATGAGACGTCCTTCGGCGTCGGTGTTGATGATCTCGACCGTCTTGCCGTCGAGCGAGCCGAACACGTCCCCGGGGCGGTAGGCATTGCCGTCCGGCATGTTCTCGGCCGATGCAATGATGCCGTGGACTTCGACGTCGGGCCGGACGGCCGCGCACGCCGCCATGAGACCCACCACGTTGGCGGCTCCGGCCATGTCGCTCTTCATCTCGCCCACTCCGGGCGCGGGCTTGATGCACAGGCCACCAGAATCGAAGGTAATTCCCTTGCCCACGAAGACGAGTCTCTTCTTGGCGCGCTTGGGGGTGTAGCTAATGTGGACGAAGCGCGGCTCGTGGACGCTGCCTTGTCCCACGGCGAGGAGGAGCTTCATCCCGCGCTTTTCGATTTCTTTGCGGTCGAACACCTGGCACTTGAGACCGGCTTCTTTGGCCATGCGTTGCGCTTCGCTGGCCAGACGAGCCGGGTAGAGCTCGTTGGGGGGCTCGTTGACGAGGTCGCGCGTCAACGACACCGCGCGGGCCACGCCCTCGCCGGTCTCTACGGCGCTCTTGTACGTCTTTCCGGGGCGCGCCTTGGCGTCGAGCGCAAGCGTCGCCGTCGCGAGCTCGGCCTTGGGACGTCTGTCGCCCGTGAGGTACTTGTCGAAGCGGTACGCTCCGAGAATCAACCCCTCGGCCACGTAGCGCAGCTTGTCGGGGGCGATGCCATCGGGAAGACCCAGGACGAGTGATTTTGCCTTGGCGACGTTGGCCGCGCGCGCCGCCTTGGCAGCGAAGGTGCGCCAATCGGCGTTGGAGATTTGCCCCCGCTGACCGACGCCGAGAAGCAGAAGCTGCGACGAGAGGCCGCCCACCGCGGGGATCGCCAGCGACTGATCCTTGTTGCCCTTGAACTCCTCGGCGGCGATGAGCCTGGCGAGGCCGCCCGAGAGTGCCTTGTCCACCGAGGCGAGGGGCTCTTGCTTGACGTTCGTACCGGCGGGCACGGGGAGCACGACGAAATCGGTGGGGAGCGAGAGCGGGGCTTGCGCCGCGAGGTGGATCTTGACCGGCATCGAACGAGTCTCCTTGGGCTATGGGGATCGTCCTGGCGCCGGCGAGCCCCGCGAGATTGGAGCTACTTGGCCTTGGCGTAGACGTCCATCACTTCGTGCAGAAGGTCGATGGCCTGGGCGCGCGGCCTTTGAAAGGCGTTTCGGCCCATGATCGATCCCGAGCCACCGCCTTCGGCGATGCCGTTGACCTCGGCCAGGATGTCGTCGTTGCTCTTGGCCTCGCCGCCCGAGAAGATGACGATGCGCTTGCCCGCGAAGCAGCTCGCCACGACGTGACGAACACGATCGGCGAGCGTCTTGGTGGGGATGTTGTATTTGTCGAAGACCTTCTTGGCCTCGGCCTGCTCGATGACGTCTTGCGGCGGCTTGACCTTGATGATGTGAGCGCCGAGCTGGGCCGCGATCTGCGCGCCGTAGGCAACGACATCGACTGCGGTCTCGCCAGCCTTGGAGATCGCCGAGCCACGCGGGTAGCTCCACACCACGACACAGAGACCCTTTCGTTTGGCCTCGATCGTGATTTCGCGAAGGTCTTCATACATTGGATTGCGCGCGCTGGACCCCGGGTAGATGGTGTAGCCGACCGCGACGCAACCGAGGCGCAGCGCATCTTCGACCGATCCGGTGATCGCGGAGATGGGCTGATCGATCTTGGCCAGCGTGTCACTGTTGTTGAGCTTCAAGATGAGGGGGATTTGACCGGCGAACTTGGCCGCGCCAGCCTCGAGGAAGCCAAGCGGCGCCGCGTAGGCGTTACAGCCCGAGTCGATGGCGAGCTGAAAGTGGTAGTCGGGATCGTAAGCCGCGGGGTTGGGACCGAAGCTACGGGCGGCCCCGTGCTCGAAACCCTGGTCGACGGGAAGGATGACGAGCTTGCCGGTCCCCGCGAGCCGCCCCGTCCCCAGCAGGCGCGCGATCTGGGTGAGGGTACCGGGGTTGTCGGCGCCATAGTTGGAGAGGATGTGCTTGACGCGTTCGGTGGATGCCATGGTCATTTTCCTCGGTCTGCGACGATAGAACTTAGCCTGGCAACCCGCAACCGGCCACCGGCCACCGATCATTCCCCGCTTTGCTGCAGAAGCTTCACGACGAGCCCTGTCCAACCCGTCTGATGGCTGGCTCCGATTCCAGCTCCGTTGTCGCCGTGGAAATACTCATGAAATAGGACGAGATCGCGAAAATGCGGATCGGTCTGGAATCGGTCGATGAACCCCATGGCCGGGCGCCGGCCATCCGGATCACGAAGGAAGATCCGCGTGAGGCGCCGCGACAGCTCGGCTGCCACCTCGGCGAGCGTGGCGTAGTTCCCCGAGCCGGTGGGCAGCTCGACCTTGAAGTCGTCGCCCAGGTAGTGGTGAAATTTCTGGAGCGACTCGATGAGCAAGTAGTTGACGGGAAACCAGATGGGGCCGCGCCAGTTGGAATTTCCGCCGAAGAGCCCGCTGCGCGATTCGGCCGGCTCGTAATCGACCCGGTGCTCTTTTCCGTCGACCATCAGGGTGTAGGGATGGTCGGCGTGCCGGCGGGAAAGGCCGCGAACGCCGTAGGGCGAGAAGAACTCGGACTCGTCGAGCATCACCGAGAGCACGCTGCGCAGGCGGCGCTGGTCGGCGACGGCGAGCAGGCGGCGCCCGTCGATGCCTGGCGCGCGCATATCGGCACAGCCCGCGGTGAGATCGGGACGATGATCGAGAAACCATTCGAGGCGCCGACGGAACGCGGGGAGTCGATCGAGAAGCTCGCCGTCGAGTGTCTCGACGGCGAAGAGCGGGATCAGGCCGACCATCGAACGGACCTTGAGCGGCAAGGCGCTCCCGTCGGGCAAATGCAAGACGTCGAAATAGAAACCGTCTTCGTCGCTCCATAGACCGAGCGTGTTGAGAGCGTTGGCAATGAAGACGAAGTGCTCCCAGAATTTGCTGGCCATGTCTTCGAAGGTCGGCGACTCGCGGGCGAGCTCGAGGGCGATGGCCAGCATGTTCAAGCAGTACATCGCCATCCAGCTCGTGCCGTCGGACTGCTCGAGGTGGCCTCCGGTGGGCAGGGGTGCACTGCGATCGAAGATGCCGATGTTGTCGAGCCCGAGAAAGCCGCCCTGAAAGACGTTGCGCCCTTCTTCGTCCTTGCGATTCACCCACCAGGTGAAGTTGAGCATCAGCTTGTGAAAGACTTTTTCGAGGAACGTGCGATCGCCCACGCCGCGTCGCTTCTTCTCGATCTTGTAGACACGAAGCGTTGCCCACGCATGCACCGGAGGATTCACGTCTCCGAATGCCCATTCGTAGGCCGGGATCTGCCCGTTGGGGTGC
>JBBSDY010000310.1:0-5611 GCA_038240245.1 Polyangiales bacterium | reverse complement strand
GGAGTCGGCCAAGAAAGACAGCTCCGGCGATCTGCATTCCGTCGGCATGTCGCACATGCTCACTGGCACCGAGTGGGTCCAGGGCATGGGGTTCACGCTGCCCGGCGGACTGCCCGTCGGATTTGCCGGCGGCATTTCGGTCGATCAATACATCGCCAAACAGATCGGGTCGGCCACCAGGTTTCCGTCGCTCGAGTTCGGCGCGATCACCATCACCGACTACGGCGTGCATCCGTTCGGGCGCATGATCTCCGCGGCCAAGAACCAGCCGGTTCCCGCCGAGGACAACCCGGCGACGATGTTCAAGCGCGTCTTCGGCGACGCGGCAGCGGGCGCCGATCCCGCCATCGCCCAGGTGCTCGCGCAGCGGCGCAGCGTCCTCGACTTCGTCACCGACGACGTCACCCGCGTCGAGACCAGGCTCGGTGCCAAGGACAAGCAGAAGGTCGATCAGCACCTCACGGCGATCCGCAACCTCGAGACCAGGCTCAGCAAGACCTCGACAACCAGCAGCTGCGGCGCCGACAAGACGGCCCCCGTGGTGGCCGATTCCCTCGACAAATCCAAGTTCGACGTATTGGTCAAAATGCAATCGGACTTGCTCGTGCTGGCGCTGCAATGCGACGCGACGCGGGTCGCGTCGCTGCAGATGTCTTGGGCGCGCTCCATGCTTTCCCACCCCTGGATCGGTGTCAAGGACAACCACCACACCATCACCCATGGGCCGGCGACCGACCTTCTGTCGAGCATCAACACGTGGTACGCCAAGCAGGTCGCGTACCTTGGGTCGGCGCTCGCCGCCACCGACGACGGCAACGGCAAATCGCTGCTCGACAACACGCTGCTCTATTGGTGCGGTGAGTGCGCGCGGGGCTACGATCACGATTTCAACAACATCCGCATCTTCATTCTGGGCTCGGGCGCCGGGGCGATCAAGACGGGCCAGCACATCAAACTGAATGGCGAGCCGCACAACAAGCTTCTCGTCACGCTGATGAACGCCATGGGCGTACCCGACACGCAGTTCGGCGATCCCCAATTCGGGACGGGCCCACTCCCCGGCATCGCGGTTTGAGAGAGAACCGCCAAGTCGCCAACGTCGCCAACGTCGCCCCGAAGAGCGAATCCCCCAAAACCCTGGCCGGCGTGGCGCCGTGGCGGTTTCTCCGAACCTTCACTCGACGTTGATCGTCCCCAAGTGGTCAGGCTTGAGTTCAAGAATATCCAGCACTGGACACTGGATTGCCGCAACTGCCCCGTGATATTGAGAGTCACAATGAAAAGACGAACGTTCACATCGGCATGCCTGGCGCTGTCTCTGTCGCCGCTCGCGTGCAAGAGCAACTCCTCCAGCACCAGCACGACCCGCATTGCCGTCATCCCCAAGGGCGCGTCGGCCGAGTTCTGGAAATCCATTCACGCCGGCGCGGTGAAGGCCGCGCAAGAGACGGGCGTCGAGATCATCTGGAAGGGCCCCCTCAAGGACGACGACTTGAAGGCGCAGATCGACGTCGTGCAATCGTTCGTGGCGCAGGGGGTCTCGGGGATCACGCTCTGCCCGCTCTCCGAGACCGGTCTCGCCGGTGTGGTGCACCAGGCGGTCGAGGCCAAGATCCCGGTGATCGTGATGGACTCCGATCTCAAAGGCACCGAGCACATCAGCTTCATCGCCACCGACAACTACAAGGGCGGACAGATGGGCGGCGAAGCACTCGCCAAGCTGCTGGGTGGCAAGGGCAACGTCCTGATGCTCCGCTACGTCGAGGGCTCGGCAAGCACGGCCAAGCGCGAGCAAGGCTTTCTCGACGTCATGAAGCAGAACCCCGGCATCAAGGTGGTCAGCGAGAACCAGTACGGCGGCGCCACCACCGAAGCCGCCTACCAGGCGTCGGAAAACCTGCTCGCGGCGCAAAAGGCCACGCAGGGCGGCATCGACGGCATCTTCTGCGTCGCCGAGGCGACGACGCTCGGCATGCTCCTCGCGCTGCAAAAGGTCGGCCTCGCGGGCAAGTTGAAGTTCGTGGGGTTCGACGTGTCGAACAAGCTGCTCGACGCGGTCAAGGCCGGAACGATCGACGGGCTCATCGTGCAAAACCCGTTCATGATGGGCTACCTCGGCGTCAAGAGCATGAACGCGCACCTCAAGGGCGAAAAGGTCGAGCGCATGGTCGACACCGGCGTGCACCTGGTCACCAAAGAAAATCTCGATCAGCCCGACATTAAGGAGCTGGTGTCACCCGACCTGAAGAAGTGGCTCAAGGAGTAGTCGAATTTCGCGATCCGCGCGCCCTCGGCCCTTCTCCTATACAATTGCGCCATGCGCAAGCAGAGTGGACGGCCCGGGCGGCCAGCGGCCTGGGCCGGGTGGCTCGTCGTCCTCGTCGCCCTGGCGGTGCTCGGCTGCTCCAAGCCCAACCAGGCTCATGCCAAGCCGCGCGTCGCGCTCATCATGAAGTCACTGGCCAACGAGTTCTTTCACACCATGGAGAACGGCGCCCAGGAGCATCAAAAGGCCCACGCGGGCGACTACGAGCTTCTGTCGACGGGCATCAAGGACGAGCTCGACGTGGGACGACAGATCGATCTCGTCGACCAGATGATCACTGCCAGGGTCGACGCCATCGTCATCGCTCCTGCTGACTCCAAGGCGCTCGGCTACGTCTGCCGCAAGGCGCTCGACGCCAAGATCGTCGTGGTGAACATCGACAACAAGCTCGACGCCAGCGTGCTCGCCGAAAAAAACCTGAGCGTCCCGTTCGTGGGACCCGACAACCGCAAAGGGGCGCGTATGTCGGGCGAGGCGCTCGCCAGGGCGCTCAAGCCGGGTGATCCCGTGGCGATCATCGAAGGCATCGCCTCGACGTACAACGGCCAGCAGCGCAAGCTCGGCTTCGAAGACGCCATGAAATCGGCGGGGATGAACATCGTCGCTTCGCGACCGGCCATGTGGGAGACAGACCAGGCGAAGCAAGTAGCGGCGCGGATGATCGCGGACTTTCCCGACCTGCGCGGCATCCTCGCGGGCAACGACAGCATGGCCATCGGCGCAGCCGCGGCCATCCAGGAAGCAGGCAGGGTCGAGCAGATCCTCCTCGTGGGGTTCGACAGCATCTCGCCGGCGCGCGCGCTGATGAAAGAGAAGCGCATGCTGGCCACGGTCAACCAACACGCCGACGAGCTCGCCATCTACGGCATCGAATATGCTCTCGAGATCCTGAAGAACAGCGCCATCCCGGGCGATCGCGAGACCCCCGTGCACCTGGTCACCGCCGAATCGCTCTTTGCACAACCATGAGCCCCGCCCCCCCCAGCGGTCGCTCGGTCGACCTTTGCCTGTTTGCTTTCGGCGTCGCGCTGCTGATTCTGGCGACCCCCCTCCGGCAGATCTGGGCGGCCCCGGGCTTGCCGTGGCCAGTGCCGTTTTTGGTGTGGCTCGCCGTGATTCTACTGGGCGCCTGGGCCGGCCGATCGCGTAAAGGTCATGAGACTTGAGCTCGAGATCCTCTTCGCCGCGGGCGTAGGGTACCTCATCGTCCTCTTCCTGGTTGCTTACGCGACCGAGCGCGGAATCATCCCCGCGCGGCTCGCCAAGCATCCCCTCACCTCGGCGCTCGCGCTCGGCGTGTACGCATCGTCGTGGAGCTTCAACGGCAGCGTCGGATTTGCCAGGACCGAGGGCTACCGGTTTCTCACCATCTATCTTGGCGTAACCCTGGCGTGTCTGTTGATGCCCGTGGTGTGGAAGCCGATTGCCCGGCTCACGCGCGAGTACCAGCTCACCTCGCTCGCCGATCTCTTCGTGTTCCGCTATCGCGGGCAGCTCGTGGGCGTGCTCGTCACGCTCTTCATGCTGGCCGGCAGCTTGCCCTACCTGGCCCTCGAGATCCGGGCCATCACCGAGTCGGTGGCCGTGCTCGCCCACGGAGCCAAGCCGGTCGTGATCGGGCTTGGCTTCTGCCTGACGCTCACGCTCTTCGCCATCCTCTTTGGCGCGCGTCACCCCACCTCACGAGAAAGGCACGAGGGTCTGGTCGTCGCCATCGCGTTCGAATCGTTGGTCAAGCTTGGCGCTCTTCTCGCGGTCGGCGGCTTTGCCATCTTCGGCGTCTTCGACGGCACCGCGCACATGGGAAGCTGGCTGGCGGACCACCCCGAGGCGGTGCAGGCGCTCTACCAGCCGGTGCGCGAGGGACCATGGGGAACTCTCCTCTTGCTCTCGTTCGCGGCAGCGTTTCTCTTGCCGCGGCAGTTTCACCTCGCGTTCACCGAGAGCCCCGGAGAGGAGGCGCTCACGACGGCCGGATGGGCGCTGCCCCTCTATCTCTTGGTCTTGAACCTGCCCATCGTGCCCATTTTGCTGGCAGGCACCCTCCTCAGGCCCGGCGCCAACCCCGATTTCTACGTGCTCGGCATCACCCTGGCGGGACGCTCGAACGTGCTCTCGGTCCTGGCATTCGTGGGAGGGCTGGCTGCCGCGAGCGGCACGGTCATCGTGACGACGCTGGCGCTCGCTTCGATGTCGCTGAATCACTTGCTCTTGCCCTTGCGGCCCCCACGACAAGAGCGTGATCTCTATCGCTCGCTGCTCTGGGCGCGGCGAGCGCTGATCGCCGGCATCATCTTGTCGGGCTTCGCGTTCTTCTTGCTGCACGAAAAACGACTCGGCCTGGCCGAGCTCGGGCTGGTGTCGTTCGTGGCGGTCGCGCAGTTCTTGCCGGGATTGGTGGGCGTCCTGTTCTGGCCCCGGGCGAGCCGCGCGGGCTTCGTGGCGGGGCTATGCGGAGGCATCGTGGTGTGGGTGGTCACCCTGGCCGTTCCGCTCCTTGGCGGATCGAACCTCGCCGAGGCAACGCTCGCCGTCTCGCAGCGTCTCGGGATCCCTCCCAGCGATCCCTGGTTTTACTCCACGTTCCTCTCGCTCTCGGTCAACGCGCTTCTCTTCGCCATGGGCTCGGTCTTCGCTCCGGATCACGGCGAGGCGGGCGCCGAGACCCCGGCGCTCGTGGTGGGCGCCTCGTCCCCTTCCGATTTTCAGAGTCGGCTCATGCCGATTCTCGGCGGAGCCGCCGAAGTCGAAGTGCAGCGCGCGCTCGGCGATCTCATGATGCGCCTCGACGAGCGACGTCCCGTCGAGCTGCGCCTCTTGCGCGATCGCATCGAGCGAAACCTGTCCGGGCTCATGGGGCCCAGGCTCGCGCGCATGGTCGTCGACGAGAGCCTGCGGATGGACCCGGGCGCGCGCACGGCGCTCGCCGATCAGCTGCGCCTGCTCGAGCAGCGGCTCAACGAGACCCGAATCCCCCTTCGGGGCGCGGCCGCCGAGCTCGAGACCTTTCAACGCTTTTTTCGGCAGATTCTCGAAGATCTCCCCCAGGGCGTGTGCGCCCTGGGCCCCGACACCGACGTCGTGATCTGGAACCGAGCGATGGCGCGCCTCACCGGCATCGAGCGAAGTGACACGGTAGGACTTCCCGTCGCTGGCGTCGCGGCGCCATGGGGCTCGCTCCTGGGAGCTTTCGCCAGGGGAACGCTCAACCGAGAAGAGCAACGGATCACGATGAGCAGCCGCGAGCGGTTTCTTCAGCTCCACAAGTCGCAGCTCGAGGCGACG
>JBBSDY010000309.1:0-5630 GCA_038240245.1 Polyangiales bacterium | reverse complement strand
GGCGTGCTCGCAGTGGAGATGGGATCGGGTCAGACTGAGCGCGTGAAGCAACTGTTCGCCGAGTCGGGGTTCGTCGAGATCGTCGTCGACAAGGACTACGGCGGCCACGAGCGCGTGGTCAGCGGAGTCAAGGGTTGAGAGCTCGCCCCGGATTTGTGCTGTTCGTCTTGCTCTTGTACAGCGCTTCGGCGCTCGTGCAGTGGGCGATGTGGCGTTGGCTCGGGCGCGTTGCACCGGACTGGGTAGCGCGCCATCGGCGCTGGTGTCTCGCGCTTCTGGTGGCTTTGTTTCTGCTTCCGCTGACGCGGGAGCTGTCGGCCTTCGAGCCCAGGCTCTTTCGGTGGCCCGTGCTCTCGGCGATCGGCACGATCTGGCACATCACCACGTGGATGAGCATGACGGCGATTGGCATCGCCCATGCCGCGCTGCGGCTCGTGCGCCTCGCTCGCCGGCGCAGGATCGTCGGGCCCGTCGCCGCCGATCAGCGCAACATCGAGGCCCCGACGTCACCCGATCGCCGGATGGCGCTCGAGCGGATCGGTGGCGCCCTCGCCTTCACGGCGTCGGGCGCCATGCTGGGCTGGGGCTCGGTGCACGGGCGCTACCAGTGGACCGTCGAAGAAGTTCCGATTCGACTGGCCCGTCTTCCCAAAGCGCTCAACGGCTTCACGATCGTCCAAATCTCCGATCTTCACGTGGGCGCCTTCGTCGCCGAGCGCGAGCTCGCGATGGGACTCGGTCTCATCGATCGGCTGCGCCCCGATCTCATCGTCATTACCGGCGACATCGTCGATGCCGATCCCGCCTTCATCCCGCTCGCCGCCGCGCGTCTCGGTGCCCTGCGCGCGCGCGAGGGGATCGTCTGCATCCCCGGCAACCACGACTACTACACCGGCGCCGGCCGGGTCCTCGACGGTATGCGCCGCGCGGGCATCGATGTGCTGCTCAACCGCGGCAAGGTCGTCGCCCCGGGCGACGGCGGTTTCGCGCTTCTCGGCGTCGACGATCTGTGGGTAAGCGACGCGCGACGAGGTCACGGTCCCGATCTCGGGCTCGCCCAGTCGATGGTCGACGGCGATCTGGCCACCATTCTTTTGGCCCACCAACCGCGCTTCGCCGAGATCGCCGCGAAGGCCGGTATCGATTTGCAGCTATCTGGCCACACGCACGGCGGACAGATCAACCCTGGAATCCGACCCATCGAGCTGTTCTATCGTTACGTCGCCGGACGCTACCAGGTCGGCTCGATGCAGCTCTACGTGAACCGCGGCTTCGGAACAGCGGGTCCCCCGACGCGGGTGATGGCCCCGCCGGAGATCACGAAGATCGTGCTGGTCGCCGGGTAGGGGATGCGACGAGCCCGTCTATGGTGGCGTGGCGTTGCCGTTCCCTACGATCGCGCCGTGTACCTCGATGAGCTCAGCGAGCGTGCGAATGCCGAGCTTTTTGAGCGCTCGCTGGAGCAACCGCGAGACCGCAGCCTCGGCGAAACCAAGCTCGTACGCGATCAACTTCGACGGATGGCACAGGGTTGCGAACGCAACGACTTTGCGCTCGTTTTCCGTCAGCGCTCGGTTCACGCGGGTGGCGGGGGCGTTCGGGCGCGCCACCAGGATCCGCCGGCCGTCGGATTGGAAACGTTCGACGAGCGTCCATTTGCCATCGACCATGGCCTTCCAGTAGGCGAGCGCCCTTTCGGGATCCGTCCCGTCCTGGCGCCGAGCGCGATCGATGGCGATCGCGGCGCTCCGCAAGCTCGTGGCGCCGTCGCGACCAAGTGTGTCGTCGGTCGCATGGAGCAATCTGCCGTCAGGATCGAGCACCGCGTCGTCGTCGTTCTCAGTACCCCCGCGCAAACGGTACGCGGAGGCGAGGTGGGCGGCGATGCACGCAAGAGCAGATCGTGTGGGGCGCGATAGTGGAGTAGCGTCGCGTGGCAGCAACGTCAGAGCGCACGCCCGTCCTGACGGATCCGTGGCTACGGCGCCGATCACTGTCGAATGTCCCACTGCCAACCGCGCACTCTCGAGAAGGGCATTTAGCACCTCGTTATGACTCTGGCGGACGGTCCCCAGGATGTTGACCACGGGACCCGACCCGTACCAGGTACGAATCACGTCTGGGCCTGCGGCCGCGTGCATGCGCAACATGAAATCGTTGACGAGCTCGTTGTCACCCGCAACGCAGCCGAACGTCGCTCCCCCGTCCTGCGTGAGCTGGACGTGAAAGCCTGCGTCGAGATTTGTCCCTCGAACGCAACGTTCGCGGCCTGACGGATCCCCTCGAGCCAGGAGCGTTCATCTGGCTCCGGCGCGTAGGCATGCTCGAGCACGGCGGTGATCCCGGCCCGGACCCTCACTTCCCGGTCTCGCGCGACTCTCCGTGCAGGAGATTGAGGAGCTCTTGGCGCGATCCGACGCCGAGCTTGCGGTAAGCGCTGGCAATCTGATTGGCAACGGTGCGCTCGGCGGCCCTGCGAGCTTTCGCGATGCAGCGCATCGGTTCTCCGCCGATCCATCGATCGATCACATCGACCTCGCTGGGTGTCAGCTGCACGAGGCATGGAGGGCGGGAAGGCGAATAGCCGATGACGAGGTACCGCTCGCCTTCGCGCTCCATCTCGGCCACCACGTCACGACCACGCATGAGCACGCCATTGTCGCGTCGAGGAACAAGTCCGTCAAGGCGAGGGTGCCCGTGGCGGCACATCGACGAAGACAAGTCGATGGTCGCCTTCGGCGCTTTCAATGCAGGGCGAGGCCGTTGGTTTTGGGTCGCTCACCGAGAGTGACGGGTCCATGACGGCGCCATCCGTCGGCGGCTAGCCAGGTTCGCGGCAGCATGACCGGGGCGTGCTCGGTGTCGTGCCAGTCGGGTGGATGACCCGAGGGAGGAACCCGCCATCCCGTAAACCACCAACCCGAGCTGCGGGGATCGATGCCCTTCGCACCGGGTACGTGCTTGCGCCAGTTTTGCAGGACGTAAACGATGGCGTTGCGGACCTCACGGGGCGTGGCGAGGGGCCGCGCGTGGTAGCGATCGCCGAAGGCTCGACCGCGTCGTCCGAGCGCGTGGTTGACGGTGCGCGCGATGCGGATGCAAAGCCCGCGTGTGCCGCCGCTCAACGCTCGATTGTCGCGCGCCTCGACGATGAGGTGGATGTGATCGACCTGCACGGAGAAGTGAAGGACCCGAAACGGCGGCCCCGACGCCGCGCGCAATGCCCGACGCACTTTGAGGAACAACCACTGCCTGCGCAGGCTCGGCAACCCTCGCGCGATTCGCAGCGTGACGTGGACGGGGTGACTCCGGCTGTGCTCGGGGCGCGCGCGGTGGGCAACATGCACGTGCACTTTGACCTTGGGCCGACCCGCGCCCGTTCTTCGTCCGCCCCAGGTTCTTTCGAAGGGGAGCTCGCGCTGTCGAGGGACCTCGGAACGGGCACGACGCTGGACAGGAGCATGTTGGTGCATGATTAAGGGCTAATATATGTAGGTTCCGTGCCGTTGTCAATCGCGTCGTCGCCACGCAATTGCAGGTGTCAAGGGTGCGAAACCGGGTACAGCGCTGATAGATCGCTGACAGTTCCACCGCGTTTCAACACCGCGTTTCAACGGCACGGTCTCCCACGCCGCTATCCCCGTGGCTAAGCTGCCCGGACTTCAGCGTAGCCCAGATCAAATGGCTTCAAGCGAGACCCAGAGCCGCGCTCACAGCCGACCGCTGCAGCGTACGGCTGGCACTGCATCCAGCTCCCTGCCGGCCACTGCAGCGTACGGCTGGCACTGCATCCAGCTCCCTGCCGGCCGCGGCATGCACTGGCGGCAGGGGAGCCACCTCGCTGCCCCCAGTGCATGCCGCGCAAACAAGAGATGCGCAGCGCTTGCACTCACCTCAAGGTCCTCCGTAAAACGCCCCTCGCAGGCCTACCTCGCCGAACGTTCGCACCATCGAGTTGCTTTCTTGGTACTCGACCAGCGCGAAGGGGCCGGCTACGAAGTGGCCGGCGCGCCAGGGTTCCCAGAAGGCGCCGAAGCCGGCGATGGAGAGTGAGCCGCTGGCGGAAAACTCTTTTTGATCGTCGCGACGGAGGATGGTCGCGGTGCCGGTGCCGAAGTCGGTGAAGATGCCGACATCGCGGTAGCCGCCGCCCATCGTGAAGAGGGGAAAAGCTTCGATGTGAAAAACGAAGGCGGTGCCCTTGGTGCCGATCTTGCTGCTGCCGAAGGACGATTGCGCCAATCCAAATCCGAAGGTGAACCAGTCGGTGAGCGTGCCGCCGAGGTACAGCGTTCCGCCCGATCCCACCCCCGATGTCGCCGAGCGGTACTGGGGATCGCCGAGCTTGGCGAGGTCGTTGGGGTAGCCGGAGACTGTGCCGAACGACATGGCGCCATAGAGGCCGAAGGTGAAGCCGCCGCGCCTCGTCTTGGAGGCGGGCCGTAACGCGGACTTTTCGGGGTCGTCCTTGGTTGTATCGGCGGGGGCGGCCGGGATGACGTCGAGCGTGGGATCAGTCGATGCGCCGGGGGCATTCTCGGCGTGCACGGCACGGACGGTGAGCCCGAGGGCAAGACACAGGACCAGGGATAGCGGCTTCATCCGTCGGAAATCGATGCTCGATGCGCCGACGCCGGTCAAGCGAAACCTGACCGAACGGCGCGGGATCGCCCCGATCTCGCGCAAGACCGCGCCATAATCTCGCGCAAGACCGCGCCATAGAGGCGCAACGACGGTCAATCGCGCGCTAGGGCTTGCGTGGAGCGTGGGTCTTTGCGAAAACCCCCTCGCATGTCCAGGCTACGGTTGGTCTTGGCTCTCGGGCTTTCGCTGGTCGCCGTCCGCTGCGACGGCACGCTGACGGGCATTGGTCGCCAGCCGCGTCCTCCCGAGGCGAAGCTTCCGCCTGCCCCGGTCGAAACCCCGACCTCGCGCGGGACACCCGCCGCCGACGCTGGCGCGCCCGAAGAGCAGACCATCGTGGCCCAGCACCTCCTCGTCATGTACGGCGGCTCCAAATCCGCGCCCAAGAGCATCAAACGCTCGCACGACGAGGCCAGGGCGCGCGCTTTCGAGGCGCTGGCGCGAATCAAGGGCGGGCAATCCTTCGATGTCGTCGTGGCCGCCTACACCGACGAGCCAGGTGGCGCGCAGCGAAAGGGCGAGCTCGGCCGTTTTTCGCGCGACATGATGGTCAAGCCCTTCGCCGACGCCGCGTTCGCGCTCGAAGTGGGGCAGGTGAGCACGGTCATCGAGTCGCCGTTTGGCTTCCACGTCATTCGGCGGATCGAGTAGATTCGCGGGCCGTGCGCGTTCACTGCATCGGCGTCGCCGGGACCGGCATGGGAGCCCTGGCCGGCCTCCTGCGCAGCGTGGGACACGAGGTGAGCGGCTCGGACGTGGCGTTCGATCCTCCCATCGGCCCCGAGCTCGAGCGCTGGGGCGTCGTCTGCCAGGCCGGTTTCGATGCGAGCCACCTGGCCGATCGTCCCGATCTCGCCCTCCGCGGCGGCCCGCTGCGCCTGGATCTCGGTGATCCTCCCCCGCAACCGCACCAGCTCCTTCAGCGCGGAGCGAAGCGACGCGGAGAGCTTGCCGTTCCCGACGTACGCCTCGAGGATGTTGAGGTC
>JBBSDY010000308.1:0-5642 GCA_038240245.1 Polyangiales bacterium | reverse complement strand
CTCGATCGAGCCGGCGAGGGCGGCGCCAAAGGCGAGCGTTTCCGCTTCGTCAGCCAGATATCGGCTCGTCACGATGATCTAATCGGGTGATGGAAGAAGAAGTGGTCGACCGCGCAGCCGTTCCGGACCTTGCCGCGCTTGCGGCGGATGTAAAGCGCTGGGGCGGAGAGCTCGGTTTTCAGCGGGTCGGCATCGCGGACTGCGATCTCTCTCAGGCCGAACCGCGCTTGCTCGACTGGCTCGCGCGCGGTTGCCACGGCGACATGGATTATATGGCACGGCATGGCGTGAAACGCGCCCGGCCCGCGGAGCTTTTCCCCGGTACGATTCGCGTCGTCTCGGCAAAGCCGTCCTCGGGCCGTTCTTGCCGGCGGGCACGACGAACGTGCCCCCGTCGCTGCTCGACGTCGATCCCGGTATCGACGGCAAGCGGTCGCTCGAGCTTTTGCCGCGGATGCCCCGCGCCAAGCCAGAGACCATCTCGCTCATTGCCGATCACGTGCGAAAAACGCTCGACCTGATTCTGTTCAGCGGGCACAAATCGCTTCTGACCTCGCAGATGCATCTTTCGAGCGTGCGCGAGAGCTACCGCGAGCTCGAAGAAAAAAACGTGAAGCTCCAGGAGGCATTCGACAGGCTCCGCGAGCTCGATCGCCTCAAATCGAACTTCCTCGGCGTCATCTCGCACGAGCTACGGACACCGCTCACTTCGATCATCGGCTACAGCGAGATGTTGACCGAGGGCATCGCCGGCCCGCTCGCTGGCGATCAGAAGAAATTCGTCGAAACCATCCACGAGAAGGGCGAGCAACTCTTGCAGCTCATCATGAGCCTGCTCGACCTTTCCAAGCTCGAGAGCGGGACCCTTTCGCTCCGCAAGGCGAGCGTGGACATACGGCAGCTGCTCTCCGAGGTGGCGTCCACCGTTGCTCCCAAGGCGCGCAAGAGCTCCATCGTGGTCGAGTTCGGAGTCGACGGCGATCTGCCGGTGGTGCAGGGCGATCCCGAGCGCCTGCGCCAGGTGTTCATCAACCTCGCCGAGAACGCCATCAAGTTTTCGCCCGAAAAAAGCACGGTCCGGCTCATGGCGTCGATGGCCGAGTTTGGTGCAGCTGGGACCGACGACGGCTTCAGCGTGCTCGAGCCCTCGCGCCGCATGATCGAGATTCGTGTCATCGACTCGGGCATCGGTGTGCCCGAAGAAGAGCGTGATCGCATCTTCGACCCGTTTTATCAGGTCGATTCTTCGTCCACGCGGCAGCACGAGGGCACTGGCCTCGGGCTCTCCATCGTCAAGCGGCTGGTCGACGCGCATGCGGGCAGGGTCAAGGTGGGCAGCAACGACCCCACCGGCGCCGTTTTCTCGGTGCTTCTTCCCATCGCCGGCTCGCGGACCGATCTCATGGTACCTCCCACCTCGCGGTAGTTCCAAGACGGGTGCGAATTTGACGATCAGCGAGTTCGATCGAAATCAGTTCATCAGTTTGGCGACGTTTCGAAAGAGCGGTGTCGAGGTCAAGACGCCGGTGTGGTTTGCGGCGATGGGCGACAAGCTCTACGTGTTTACCGCCGGCAATTCGGGCAAGGTCAAACGCCTGCGCAACTCGTCGCGCGCGCGCATCGCTCCCTGCAGCGCACGGGGCAACGTCCAGGGCGAGTGGCGCGATGCGACGGCGCGCATCGTGGACGACGCCGCGCTCACCGCTCGCGCACACAAGACGTTGCGGGCCAAGTACGGCTGGCTGATGGCGATGACCGACTTCGGAGCGACCCTCGCCGGACGTGCCCGTTCGCGCGTCTATCTCGAGATCGACTACTGACGCAAAAGTACTATCCCGTCGCTGGAAAGTGGTCGAATCCACGCGCGGCGATCTTCTGCCGGGTTCCGTCGGTTAGCCGTAAAAAGATACCGTCTCCTGCATCACACTGCCCCACGGCGGTAAAGGACGAAGCAATCTCGTGGGGAGCGAACGTCATGAGCAGCGCGTAGTCTTCGCCTCCATACAGCGCGAGGTCGAGCGGTGCGATCGAGAGCAACCCGGCCACCTCGGTCAAATCCGGGCCACCCACCGCAAGGATGCGATCAGCATCGAGAACGATGCTCACCCCGCTCTCAGCAGCGAGCCGTGTTGCGTCGAGCGCGAGCCCATCGGACAGATCGATCCCCGCGGTAGCTGTCGAACCTGCCGCCAGGCCCTCGGCGATCAAGGCGCGAGGGTGCCGCCACGTCTCGATGGCGGCCGTCATGCTTGCGGAGCCCGGCAGGGCACCTCGTCCGAGCGCTTCGAGGCCTGCCGCGGCGAGGCCCAGTCGACCCGCGATGGCGACGATGTCACCCGGTCGGGCGCCCCTGCGAAGCACGGGGCGAGGTGCTTCGCCGAGCACGCTGGTGGTGATCGATAGCTCGGCGCCGCGCGAAAGATTGCCGCCGACGATGGGCGTGCCCAGTGCGGCGGCGGCATGGGCCTGGCCCAGGGCGAGCTCCTCGAGATCGGCGTCCGTAAAGGTTGCGGGCAAAACGAGGGCCGACAGGGCGCCACGTGGCGCTGCTCCCATGGCGGCCAGATCGCTGGCCGCAGCCATGAACGAGCGCCATCCGATGTCGCGTAGCGTGGCCCACGCACGCTGAGAGTGAACCCCTTCGACCGCGGTGTCGACGGTCCATACCAGCGATCCCGAACCCTGAGTGAGCACGGCCGCGTCATCGCCGATTCCCACGACGACACCGGGGGCCGGCGTGGTCGTCAGGAGCCGTCGCAAAAGCGCGAGTCGTGCGAGCTCGCTCACGGCATGCCGCGCGCGCCTATTTGCAAGCGGGCGGCAGGTTCGCGCCCTTCATCATTCCGCCGATCGAGCCGAGAGCTCCCGCCTTGGTCGTTGCTCCGGCGGCGAGCCCGCTCACCAGCGACTGACAGAGGGCTGCAGCCTGCAGGGCAAAGGCGTTGTTGGGCGGCGGCATCGAGGAAGCGTTCTGCGCCAGCGCCGTGCAGCACGCGCGCAGACCGGCGACATCGGCGGGCTTTGCCGGCCCGGTTGGCTTCTTGGCATCGACGGCGGCATCTTCGATGGGGATCCCCGCGTCTTCTTCGGTCAATACGGCGACGGGAATCGGCGTGGGCGCGGGCGTGGGCGCTGCCGATGGCGCGGGAGGAACGTCGTCTTCCTTTTTCTTGCAGCTCGAAAACCCGGCCGATCCAATTCCCAATAGACCGACGAGGACAGCAAGTTGGCTCACGGTGAGAATGGTCTTCTTCATGGAACCCTCGTCCCAGCGCGGAGCCGGGTTTTGGCAGCATACAGCCGTTGCGAGCTACGGCGACAAACTTCTAGCGCGAGCCGAGTACAGTCGGTCTAGTTGCAGCCAGGAGGGAGCGCCGCGCCCCTCAATCCGGCCCGCAAGGTGGTGAGAGCGGCGGATTTCTTGGTCGTGCCGGAGGTGACGAGCTTGGCGATGGCGTCGCAACTGGTGGCCGCCTGTTGGTACATCGACTTGTCTTTGGGGATCACCGTCGACTCTTCTTTGTGAAGCGCAGCACAGCACGCCTTGATCGACTCGGTGCTCGCTGCCTTGGCAGACGCAACCGGGGGAGCGGCGGGCGGCGGGATGGGAGGCGGGATGATGTCGGGCGGAGGTGGCGCTTCGGCCGTGGCGGCGGGCGCGGCAGAGGCGCTGGGCGCCGCCCCCGGGTCTGCATCGTCTTTGCTCTTCTGTTTGCAACCAGTGAAAACGACGCTGGCGCAAGCCAGGCCGAGTAGCAACGTGCGGATCTCTCGAGGCACGGGACCTCCCTATCGTCGACGGGTCAGATCAGGAGCAACCCATGGAGTTTCCGCAATTGAGGCACTTGTAGCAAGCCCCATTTCGCACGGTGATGTGCCCGCAGCCATCGCACACGGGAGCGTCGCCCATCATCTCCTCGAGCTGGGCGTCGAGCGAGCTTGCCACGCCTTCGGGCGAGCCGGGTCGCAACGTGGTGCGCTCGTAGGGCTCGGACGTCGGCGTCAGCTGAGACATCGCGGCCGTCTTCAACTCTGCCGGGTCCTCGATGAGGTCGGCCATGGGCGATGGTCCGGGCGGCAAGCGGGGGATATTGGCCGCGGCGTCGTCGGCCGTCGGCGGCACCTGCGCGAAATCGTAGCGATGCAAGTACTCGACGCCGAGCACGCGGAAGAGGTAGTCGACGATCGACGTTGAAAACTTGATGTTGGGATGCCCTTCGACCAGCCCCTGTGGCTCGAAACGCGTGAAGGTAAACTGCTCGACGAACGTCTCGAGCGGCACGCCATACTGAAGGCCGACCGAGACCGCCATCGCGAAGCAGTTCATGAGCGAGCGAAACGCAGCCCCCTCTTTGTGCATGTCGATGAAGATCTCGCCAAGCTGGCCGTTGGCATATTCGCCGGTCCGGAGGAAGATCTTGTGGCCACCGACCTTGGCCTCTTGTGTGAAGCCGCGTCGCTTCTTGGGCAGGCGCACGCGCGTGCCCGTGGGCAGGGCAGGGGGCGAGGCGACGTGCACATGGTGCACGGGAATCGACTCGGGAGGGAGGCTCGTCGCCATTTCGTCGCTGGCCTTGTTCTCCTTGCTCGAGGTCGAGAGCGGCTGCGATGCCTTGCATCCGTCGCGATAGAGAGCGACCGCCTTCAGACCGAGCCGCCAGCCCTCTTCGTAGATCTCGCGCACCTCGTCGACCGTGGCTTCGTTGGGCAGGTTGACCGTCTTGGAGATCGCGCCCGAAAGAAACGGCTGCGCGGCTGCCATCATCCGCACGTGCGACATGGGGGCCAGGTAACGCCTGCCCGTCTTGCCGCAGCGGTTGGCGCAATCGAACACCGAGTAGTGCTCGGGCCGCAGGTGGGGAGAGCCTTCGATCGTCATGCGCCCGATGATGACGTCGTTGGCCTCGTCGATTTCGGCGCGTGAGAAGCCGAGGTAGGAGAGAAGCGAGAAGCCGGGACGGCGCGCTTGCTCTTCCGGAACGCCGAGGCGCGAGTAGGCCTCTTCGCCCAGGATCCACGGGCCAAAGGCGAGATCGAGCTCGAACGAGCTGAGGAGCGCGGCCTCGATCTTGCCGAGATCGTCGTCGTTGAGGCCGCGCGCCTTGAGCGAGGCGCGGTTGACGTGCGGGGCCGCGAGCAGCGTGTTGGTGCCGCACACGAACGCCACGATCTCCTGTACGTCGGCGGGCGAGTAGCCGAGTCGCTTGAGCGCTTCGGGCACGGACTGGTTGACGATCTTGAAGTAGCCGCCGCCGGCGAGCTTCTTGAACTTGACCAGGGCAAAGTCGGGCTCGATGCCCGTCGTGTCGCAGTCCATCAAGAGGCCGATGGTTCCGGTGGGGGCGAGGACGGTGGCCTGCGCGTTGCGGTAGCCGTTTTCCTGGCCCAGACGCACGGCTTCGTCCCAGTCTTCGCAGGCAGCGCGCCATAGGAGCTCGGGGCACTTGTCGCGATCGATGGCGTAGGCCGCGTCGCGGTGCATGCGCATCACGCGCAGCATGGGCTCGCGGTTCTTGGCGAACCCGGGGAACGGCGCCTTGGCTCCCGCCATCTCGGCCGAGACGCGGTAGGCCTGGCCGCACATGATGGCGGTGAGCGCGCCGGCGATGGAGCGGCCTTCGTCGGAATCGTAGGCGATCCCG
>JBBSDY010000307.1:0-5656 GCA_038240245.1 Polyangiales bacterium | reverse complement strand
TGCGTCGCGGCCGAGCGCCTCTCCCACGGGATCGGCCTGATCGGGGTGGCCGGCGAGCAGGCCCACGAGAACGTGCTCGGGCAGCTCGTCGACGCCGAGAGAAGCCAGATCGTTGGCCTTGTGCTCACTGAGCCAGATGCGCCTCGTGCGCTCATCGACCATGGTGCGCGCTTCTACCCACATCCATTCGACGTAGCGAGTCTCCTCGAGCTTGCTCCGTAGGGCTGCGGCCTCGGTGGCGAGAGCTCGCGCGTCGCCGAGACCGGCGCTCAACTTGGCAAAGCATTCCAGAAGTCGCTGGTATCGCCCCAGCTGCTCACCCTCGAGCACCAGGGTTTCGAGGGTCACCGACAGGTAGTGCGAGAACTCGGGATCAGAAGGATGCGGATGCCGCCCCGACAGCCAGTGCCACCGCTCGAGGATCTCGCTGCTCGTGGGGCGCGAGATCGCAAAGGGTCCCGTGGCGAGAATGGCGTGGATGGTACCCCCGACGGCGATCGGGACGTAGAAGTCGTGAAAGCCAGCGTGCTTTCCGTGAATGGTACGGCGCTCGCGATAGACGCGCGCGAAGCAACGGTCGTTGTAGCGGTTTCGCTCGGTTCCCTTGCCATGAGCAAGCTCGAATGCCGTCACGCCCTCGGGTGCGTGGATGGCGTGCCACTCACCTCCGCTGTCGCGAAGCGTCGCTCCGATTCGTAGCCAGTCGAAGGTGTGTGCGACGGCCAGCGACAGCAGCGCATGAAGACTCGGCAACGCCGCCGGCAGCGGCTCCTGTCTCCTCGTCGGTCTGCGCGGTCTCATGCCTTGCGGCAGTCAACACGAAGGGGCGCCGAAAGGGAAGCTGATGACCAGGGCGCAACCTTCAGGGTGGGCGCACCATCACGAACCGGTCACCGGTGCGGCAATACCAGTTGGGGCTCGCCATTCGACCGATGACGCGCAGCCGATCGGTCCGTATCCGTGATGTCTCGTGATCGAAGAGCTCGTCACGCACGTGCACCCGTTTGACGAGCCCGATGATGAGCCGATTGTCTCCGATCTGGAGCGTTCCCCATTCTTTGCATTCCAGGCTCGCGGGAGCCTCGGCGATACGCGGTGGACGAACCACGGACGAGGGAGCGGTGGTGAGGCCCGCGTGATCGAGCTCGCTCGTGCCGTACGGCAGCGACGCCGAGGTGAGGTTCATGGCCTCGGCGACACTTTCGTCCACGAGATTGACGACGAACTCGTGCGTCGACCTGATGTTGCGAGCGGTATCTTTCGGCGCCCCGTCCGGGCGATCGCCGGGACAAAAGCCGACGATCGGCGGCGCCGACCCCAGAACGTTGAAAAAGCTGAACGGGGCAAGGTTGACGACGCCATCGAGACCCACCGTCGTGACCCAGGCAATCGGGCGTGGGGTCACCAACGATGCCAGAAGCGCATACGCGCGCCCCGCGGAGTGTCCTTCGAGATCGATTTCCATCTTGGCGGAAGATGCTAGCGCGATCGGCCTTTGGTTCCCCGCACAAACAACCCGGCGATGGCAAACTCACGGGTATGAGCCCGACCGTCAAGTGTGCCCACGCTGCCTGCAAGTGCGACGTCCCTCAGGAGCGCCTCGATCAACAAGCCAAGCACTGCTCTGATTCGTGTGCCGTCGAGACGACCGAAGAGGGCGCGTGCTCTTGTGGGCACGCCGCCTGCGACGTCGAGATCGCCCCCCATCCACACGAGCTCGACAGCGTCATCAGTGTCGGCCCAGGCGACTCGGGTAACTGAACGACCCCGGGGGACGGCCGCTAGTCCTTCTTGGCCTCGCAGCCCAGCAGACCACGGTCCCGGCAATGCGTGCTGAGACAGGACATCATGTTCGCGCGACCGGTGTCGGTCATTCCGGATAACGTCTGACGACAATCGGCCATCGTGGGGGCCAGCGGCTCGCTCGAGCAGCTCTTGAGGATGCCTTCGCACGAAGAGGTGACGACTGTGGCCGGCGGCGTGCCCGATGTATCTCCGGGCGCGGCAGACGGCACGGGATCGGGACATGCCGCCATCAAGGCAGCGTGGGCGCAACCGTTGACGCGCGCAGGATCGCACAGCTCGTTGCCCTTCAGGCGGCGCAGGCAAGCGACGGCAGCTTGTGCGACCTTCGGTTTGAAGGCGATCTTGAAATCGGCACAGCGCTTGGCCGCCAGATTGCACACGCCTTCGTCGGAAGGACCGATCATCGGACAGTCTTCGACCGCAGCCGTGCTGTCATCGCATGCAGGTGGCGGGGTAACGTGCTCGAAGACGAGCACGGTGGGTGGGCTCGGAGCGGGCGCGGCAGAGACCACGGCTGCCGGAGCGACGGCCGTCGTCGATCCCGCACCGTACTTCGACTCGTGCAATACCCAGCCCCCGAGACCGCCTGCAGCAAGCGCCGTCGCCGCAAAAAGAAACCCAGATCGCTCGATCGCCATGGTCATGCTCCTTTGCAAACAAGGACAGCGCGACCCAGAGTGGTCACGGCATTCCCCGCGGACTTGTAAGCATGCATTGTGCCAGTGCGACCCTGACGCCGAGCCCCGCACGGGCGGGGCCACAGGGGCTGGTACGTCACGTTGCGAACAGAGCGCGCACGATTGACTCATCTGCAAAGGCCAATTGCACACCGGCAGCTTCCTGGGTCCGTTCGTGGCCTTTGCCGGCGATCAGCACCAGGTCGTCGGGGCTCGCGTCGCGGAGCGACCGTCGTATGGCGTCTGCCCGATCCATTTCCCGTACGACATCGCCATGCTCACCGAGTCCCTTCGCAATCTCCGACACGATGGCGAGGGGGTCTTCGCTGCGCGGATTGTCGGACGTAAGAATCACACGGTCGGCGCCGCGCGCAGCCGCCCCGAGGAGTGGCCTTTTCACGCGATCGCGCTCACCGCCCGCTCCGAAGACGACGCTCAATCGACCCGCGCAAAGCCGTCGTGCAGTCTGCAGGGTTCGCATGAGCGCGTCCGGTGTGTGCGCGTAGTCGACGACCACATACGGGCGCTCGTGCACGAGCTGGAATCGACCGGGGGGCGGTGCGACTCGAGCGAGCGCCATCGTGGCATCGACCGCGGGAACGCCCGCCGCCAGCGCGCCCCCCAGAGCGGCCATTGCATTTTCCACGAAAATCTCGCCGATGGCGCGAATGTGCAGCATGGCGGGGAGATCGGGGAAGCGAAGCGACGGCTCGAGCTCAAAGCTCGTGCCCTCATAGTCGAGGCGCACGGAATGCGCCGCGAGATCAGCGGGCGCCCACGCGTCGCCTCGCGAAGGCACGCCGTAGCGCACGATCTCGACACCGGCAGGTACGACCTCGGCCAAAAGCTCGGCCGCCTCATCGCGGGCGTTGAGCACGGCAACGCCGCCCCGTGGTAACGCCATGAATAGCTGCGCCTTGCAGGCGAGGTATTGCTCCATCGTGCCGTGGGCGTCGGCGTGATCCTGGCTCAGGTTGGTAAAAACCCCGACGCGACAGGGCCACGCCTTGGCAAATCCCAGGGAGAGCGCTTCGCTGGTGAGCTCGATGGAGGCGTATTTGCCCCCCGCCGCGACGCAACGCCGCATCGTTTCGAGGAACCCTTCGTAGTGGCCGGGCACGTCGAGCCATTCGTCGTCGAGAAACGAGCCCACCGTGGTGACGCGCGCGACGGGCCGTGCGAGCGAGGCGAGCATGGCCCCAATCATGGCGGTCGTCGACGTCTTGCCGTTCGTTCCGGTGACGCCCACGGTGAGCAGCGAGCCGGCCCACGACGGCGGAGCGGGCGGTGGACGTACAGCGCTCATCCTCCTCGACGATAGCGCACCGTGCGGGGGAACGCATTCGGCATCAACCCCACCGAAGAGCTTTCGCGATGGCGTATTTCGACCACCGCAAGTCTTCTGCGAGAGTCCGTCCACACGAACGCTCTTCGGGCGCGGTCCCTATCCTGTAAGCCAGGAAGGTGATGGCGCAGGCCGCGTTGTAGAGAAAAACACGTCCGCGATCGATGCCGTGCCCTACGGCTGGCTCATAGACGGCCAGCGCAGCTTCGAGAAGCTCGTCGCGATCGAGATCGAAAACGAGATAGCGAAAGTCGTGGTGGCGATCAGCCCACGCCGCACCTTCGTAGTCGAACACGCCGTGAACCGTGACCGTCTCCAAGCTGATGCCCATGTTGTGAAAGCCGAGATCGGAGTGCACGAGCACGCGTTCTTCTTCGCCGATCGGGAGCGTCTCGTATTTTTGCATCACTGCATCTGCGTCCGCAACGAGACTGGGGTCGTCGACGACCTTGACGATGCGTTCATGAACCCATTGCCGAGATTCCGGCCAGCCTGGATGCCTTGGCAACCAGCCCGAGACGTCAGCGGCGTTGATGCGGGAGTGCTGTTCGACGAGTATCGCCCCCACCGCGGCCCCCAGCCGCAAGGCCACGTCGACCCGCTCGCGCACCTGCTCGAAGACCCGCCAGGGATCGCTATCTCCGGGAACCATGGCGCGGACGTCGAAATCGCCGGTGGGATCTTCGAAGAGAAGGCGCGGCGCGCCGAACGAGCACCTTGCGGCAAGGAGCCGCAACACGCGTCGCTCGGTCACGAGACGCCGACGGCCCGCTTCCGATGCGGCGAACCAGGCCAGGCGCTGATCGGGGAGGCGAACGACCCAACGCTCGTCACGTGCCTCGATTCGCACTTGCTCGGGTGTGAGCTTCCATCCAGCGGTCAGCAAAAGCTCGACGACTATCTCGGGCGTAAGGGAATCGAATGGCACGGCCTCTACAACGCCGCCGCGAACGCGCGGCCAAATTCGATTGGTGACGGGCGATCGTTCGGAGATAGCGCAGTTGCGGCTTTCAAAAGCTTGGCCACCGCAGCGGGATAGCTGCTCAACCGTTCGGCATCCTCGAGGGGCTCGCGCTGCATGTGCGCGATGATCCTGTCGCGCGGAAGATCGACGTCGTCAAAGAACGTGTGGCCAGTCGTCACGTTGTAGATGGTCCCCGCCAGCGCATAGACGTCGGCGCGGACGTCGAGCTCGACGGGATCGAGCACCTGCTCGGGAGCGATGTAGCCGGGCGTACCAGCCACGAATCGTCCGCCCACCTCGGGAGGAACGCGAATGGCGCGCACCATGCCAAAGTCGATCACCACGGTGGAGAGCGGCGTGGCCAGGGCGGGATCGCGGTGCTTGTCGGGATCGAACTTCTCGCCACCCGCCAGGGGGAGTCGGAGCCAAAGGTTGGCGGGCTTGATGTCGCGGTGAACGAGCCCGGCGCTGTGCAACGCTGCGAGCCCAGCGCACGCCTCGAGCACGACGCGACGCAGCTCGAAGAGCGTCATCAGGCGCGCGGCGGCGTATTGCTTGAGGTCGGCGCCAATCAAGTACTCAAGCACCAGGTAGGGCACCGCGCCAGAGACGCCCCGATCGATGATGTTGGCGACGTTGGGATGGTAAAGACCGGCGAGCGCCTTCGCTTCCTCGACAAAAGAAGCCAAAATGCCCTCGCGCTCGACGTCGTTGGCGTTGGCCAGCGCCTCGGCTTTGGGGATCTTCAGCACGAAGTAGCGATCGGCCCCCGGCCGCCGCACGAGCCATACCGTTCCGACACCGCCCTCTCCGAGAGGCCTGAGAAGCTCGTAGCCTCCGATGAGCCTGGGCTCCACCTTCTTG
>JBBSDY010000306.1:0-5663 GCA_038240245.1 Polyangiales bacterium | reverse complement strand
GGCGCGACACGAGGCGCTTCGCCTTCTGTCTTGCGAAAATGCGGCGGCCACGGGGCATCGCCCAGCCCCGCGGCCTCGTCTCGTTCTGCGAGGTCGAGCAGCCTTTCGAGTGAGCCCGGCGTGGCGTCCATCGCGGCGTGCGGATCGCCCCGTTCGGCGAGACGCCCGGGGACCGTCGAGACGTTGAAGTCCGCCGGCTCACAGCTCGGTACTTCGCTCCACTCGAGCGGCATGGACACCCGCGCATCGGCAACGGCACGCACCGAATAGGCCGAGCACGTGGTGCGATCCTTGGCGTTCTGGTTGTAGTCCAGAAAAACGCCGTGGCGCTCTTCCTTCCACCACTTCGAGGTCGCGATGGCCGGCGCTCGTCGCTCGATCTCGCGCGATAGCGCCAGCGCGGCGCGTCGAACCTCGGCGAATGTCCAGCGCGGCTCGATCCGCACGTTGACGTGCATGCCGCGCGAACCACTCGTCTTGGGCCAGCCGCGAAGCCCGAGCTCCTCGAGCAGTGCCTTGACCTCGAGGGCCACCGCGCGCACGTCGGTCCAGGCGACGCCGGGTCCCGGATCGAGATCGATGCGCAGCTCGTCGGGATGCTCCAGATCGGCGGCGCGCACAGGGTGCGGGTGAAGCTCGATGCACCCGAGGTTGACGATCCAGGCGAGGCCCGGCGCGTCGTCGATGACCAGCTCTTCTGCCGTGCGGCCGGAAGGAAACGCCAGGGTCACCGTCCGTAGCCACTCCGGGCGCTTTTCCGGGGCGCGCTTTTGGTAGAAAGGGTCGCCCTCAGCCCCGTCGACGTAGCGCTTGAGCACGATGGGCCGGTCGCGGATTCCGCCGAGGGCGCCCGCCGCGACCGCAAGGTAGTAGCGCACCAGCTCGAGCTTGGTGAGCTTGATCTCCTTGGAAAAGTACAACTTGCTGGGGTGGGTGACCCTGACCTCCCGCCCTTCGATCGAAAGTACCTCGGCTGCCTCTTCCTTGCCCACGAAACCAAGGCTACACCATGTTCCATGGACTCGAAGCAAGACGTCCTCGACATGCTGCGCGATCTCGCCGAGCTGACCATGCTCGACGAGGGGGACCCGCAATCGTTTCGCGTTCGGGCCTACGAAAGCGCCGCCCAGGCGATCTCGGCCCAGGCGACCGATCTCGGAAGGCTGACGGCCAAGGAGCTGCAGAAGATCGAAGGGATAGGCAAGAGCACGGCCGACAAGATCCGCGAGCTGCTCGAGAACGGCAAGGTCGAGAAGCTCGAGGGTCTGCGCCAAAAGCATCCACGCAGCGTCGTCGCGCTCTTGCGCATCCAGGGCCTGGGTCCCAAGGCGCTGAAGAAGCTGCGTGCCGAGCTCGGGGTGCAATCCATCGACGATCTCCGGAACGTCCTCGGCGCGCACAAGCTCCGCACGCTGAGCGGATTCGGACCCAAGTCCGAGGAGAAGCTCGCCCAGGCGCTTGCCCGCCTCGAGGAGCAGGGATCGGTGGGACGCACCCCGATTTCGGTGGCGCTCCCCCTGGCGATCCGGGTCGTGGGCCGGATGCTGGAAATCCCGGGGGTCAGCCACGCTTCGTACTGCGGCTCTCTGCGGCGCTTTTCGGAGACCATTGGCGACGTCGACATCGTCGTGGCCGCCACGGCGCCCGAGCAGGTCATGGAAGCCCTCGTCTCGATGAAGTCCGTCGAACGCGTTCTCGTTCGTGGGTCGGCCAAGACGAGCGTAGTGACCCACCGCGGAACGCAGATCGATCTGCGCGTCGTCGAGTCTCACCAGCTTGGCGCGGCGCGCCTCTACTTCACGGGATCGAAGGGCCACAACATCAAGCTGCGCCAGCGGGCCCTGTCGCGTGGGTGGACGCTCAACGAGTATGCGCTATCCGAGATCGAAGGGGGGAAGGTCGTCGCCAGCGAGACCGAGGAGCAAATCTACGAGGCGCTGGGGCTTCCGTGGATCGCGCCCGTTTTGCGCGAAGACGTCGGCGAGCTCGAGGCTGCCGAGAGAGGCGCGTTACCTCGACCCATTGGCGACGTCATCGGCGATTTTCACGTGCACACCACGGTCTCGGGCGACGGGCGCTCGACGCTCGAAGAGGTGGTCGCCGCCGCGAAGGCCCGCGGGTACCGCGTCTTGGCGATCACCGACCACGCCGAGGGCACACTCTCGGGCGTCGGTCGCGAGCCGCTGCTCGAACAACGCGCCAGGATTCGCGCCTTGCAGGCCGAGCTGGGCGACTCGCTCCGGCTCTTGCATGGTGTCGAGCTGAACATCGGCCCCGCGGGTCAGCTCGATTACGATCCCGAGTTCCGCCAAGGCTTCGACTGGTGCCTCGCCTCGGTGCACGATCACTTCGAGCTCGATCGCGCCGCGCAAACCAGGCGCATCGTCACCGCCATGCAAGATCCCTCAGTGCGCATGATCGGGCACCTTTCGGCGCGCATGATCGGCGGGCGGCCACCCATCGATCTCGACATCGACGCCATTCTGGCGGCGGCCGAGATCACGAGCACGGCCCTCGAGGTCAACGGAGCCTTGCCGCGGCTGGACATGTCGGTGGATGCGCTCCGGCGCGCGCGCGACCGCGATGTGACATTCGTTCTGACCAGCGATGCGCACCATGCGGCCGAGCTCGATCGCGTCGCCTGGGCCAAGCTCAACGCCGAGCGCGCGTGGATCGACGCCGATCGGGTAGCGAACGCGTGGCCGGCCGACAAGTTCATCGCCTGGGCGGCTGGCGCGGCCTGACACTTCTTTTGACCTCGCGCCCGCGCGCGGCGTTGCATTTGTGTGCGTACGACTACACTGGCTCCTGGCCGGCAATCGTTGTGCGCCTCCCTCGTTGCGAATATCTTTGAGAACATGCTGGGTATCGATCTCTTTCGCCTTTCCCGCCGGTGGATCCTGAGCTTTTCTGTCGTCGGAGCGATCGCAGTCGCCTGCGGCAACAACGGCGCGAGCGAACGAGGCCCATCGGCCGCCGGAGGCGGGAGCACGGGCGGGTCGACGGGCGCAGCCGGATCCCTCGGCGTTGGCGGGGCCATCGGGTCGAGCGGCGGTCTCTTGTCGACCGACTCCGGCGTGGGCCACGGCGATCTCGCGAAGCTCGAGTTCGATCCGGCGGTCGTCACCCTGGTCATCGACAGCGCGACGGCCAACAAGGTGGCGACCTACACGCTGAAGGCGACGCTTCCCAATCAAACCGTGGAGACGGTCGCGGCCGAGTCGGTCGAGATCGATCGGCCCGATCTCGCGGCCATCGCGGCAGGACCGCCCGTGGTGCTCACGGCCTCGGGAACCGTGGCGGGCACGGGCGTGGTTCACGCGGTGTTCGGTGGGCTCGAGGCGACGGCCAAGCTCATCGTCAAGATTGTCCAATCGGAGGTGGTGGGCACCGTGCCGCCGGCGGCACAGGCTGCGCTGGGCAAGGATGGGCTCGCCAAGGACCCCACGCTGACCTCCTTGCTCTATCCGTACGATGGCACCGTTTTCCCGCTCGGGCTCAATTCGCCGCTCATGATGTGGAACGCTCCCAACCCGACGGGTGACGTGTACCGCATCCATCTCGAAGAGCAGAGCTACAGCTACGATCTCTACACGGCGGCTGACGCGCCCTCGCGCGTGCGTGTGCCGCAAGACGCATGGGATCGCATCACCGCGTCGAACTCCGGCGACAAGCTGGTGGTCACCGTCTCGCGCTGGGATGCGACGGCGGGCGTCGCGTACAGCTCGGCGACCGCGAGCTTCACAGTGGCGCCAGAGAGTCTTCGCGGCGCCATCTACTACTGGACCGCGTCGGGCAACGGCGCGCAGCGCATCGGCAGCATCGTGCGCATCTCGCCGGGCAGCGGCGGCACGCCGGTCACCCTCAATCAGGGGCGCTGCATGGGATGCCACTCGGTGAGCGCCGACGGGTCGACGCTCGTTGCCAGCGTCGAGGATCCCTCCGCGCCTTCGGTTTCTCCCTATCACCACAATGGCACTGGCGTTCGTGCCTGGGCGTCCTTTGCTCTGCCGGCCGGGACACTCGGCATTCAGACCACCAAATCGGGCTCGAACTCGGCGCTCACGCCCAATGGACAGTACGTCGTTTTCGGAGGCCGCGCCGACGGCACGGTGCCGGGCTCCAAATACATCTCGCTCGCCACCACGGCGACCGGTGTGGTCATCGCCAACAGTGGGCTCGACGACATCGTCCCCCAGGCCAACATGGGCGTGATGATGCCGTCCTTCTCGATCGATGGCACCAAGCTGGCGCTGGTCGAAGGCGGTGGCGACTTCAACGACAACGTTCTGCCGCAGCCCTCGAACCGCATCGTCTACCTCGATTTCGATGCCACCGGCCCGAAGTTCAGCCCCACGCTCCACGAGGTTGCACGGGTCAGTGCGTTTCCGGCGAACAACAACCAGCTCGGCTATCCGGCCTTCACCCCGGACTCGCAATACATCGCGTACCACACCGGCCAGTTCTCGACGGGGTGCCACGACGGCTGCCTCGACAGCTCGCCCGATGCCGGCGAGCTCTGGATCAGCTCGGTCGCCGGCGGCGCGCCGATTCGCCTGGCGACCCTCGACGATCCGCCCGCCACACAGGACCACTTCGTGCATCGCGAGCCGACGTTCTGCCCGGTCAAGCGTGGTGGATACTCGTGGGTCGTGTTCACCAGCATGCGCGATTGGGGCAACTCGCACACCGGTCCCGTGATCAACGGCAAGCGCCGCCTGTGGGTCGCGGCCATTGACGACAAGATTGGAACCGCCGATCCCAGCCATCCTGCGTTTTATATCGAGGCGCAGCTCGACACGCCCAACATGCGCGGCTACTGGGCGCTGGCAGCCTGCATCGAGACTCCCAAACCCCCCATGGTGGGCGCGATGTGCAAGTCGGGCTTCGAGTGCTGCTCGGGCTTTTGCGTGAACGGTCAGTGCGCCGACAAGGCGAAGCTGTCGTGTGTGGGCGTCAACCAGATGTGCAAATCGGCAGGCGAATGCTGCAACCAGGGCGCCACCGATTGCATCGATGGCGTCTGCAAGGTGGGCGACGTCAAGTAGCTATCCACTCTGCAAGAGGAGGCGGATCTTGTCCGCTCCTTCCCCGTTTTCGGTGAGCGCGAGACACTCGAGCACGGTTCGACCCGCGTGGTCGAGCGCACCGGCGTCGGCCCCGGTCTCGAGCAGAACCTGGACGTGCTCGAAGAGCCCCCTCGCCGCGGCGGCGTCGTAGCGCGTGGAACCATGGCGCGACGCATGAGATGTGGGCATACGGGCTCCTTTCGATCACGCCTGATGTCCGCTAGGCAGGCTCAAAAGGAGTTGAGCAGTCAGAAACTGCAGCCGGTGGGTTCGACCCTTTCCGCGGACGGGGCGGCGCCCGGAGCGCACACCCCGAACCTTAGCCGATGAGCGGTCGCAGGGAAAGAGCCCGCGTGGTTAGCCGGCCGCCGCCCGTTGGCGCGCAAAGGCGCCCAGGCGTCGCACATTGGTCAGCTTCTGCTTGGCAGCGCGCGGCAACTGCTTGACCGCGTGCTCCAGTTGCAGCGCCTCGCCTTTCGACGCGCACCGACGAACGGCGCACAAGGTCAGCGGTCCGCGCCCGCGCGTGTAACGTGCCCCACGGCCCGCGTCGTGCGCCGCGATGCGAGCGGTGACGTCGCGCGCCACGCCGGT
>JBBSDY010000305.1:0-5673 GCA_038240245.1 Polyangiales bacterium | reverse complement strand
GCTCGATCTCGAGCTTGCCCTCACCATTCCACCAGAGCAGCGCCTTCGATCCATCTGGTCGCTCGTCGAGGATTCGCTGGCGTTTCAAGGGCACCATGGACCTACACCCCGACTTCAAAGACTTCTTGGCGGAGTTCGCCCGCTCAGGGGCTAAGTACGCCGTGCTCGGAGGCTACGCGGTCGGCTACCACGCCAAGCCGCGGGCCACGAAGGACCTCGATGTGCTCGTCTCGGCGCGAGGCGACAATCTCGAGCGCGTCGCGAGCGCACTAGCGTCCTTCGGTGCGCCGCAGAACGTCGTCGTTGCTGCTCGAACCATGGCGCCCGCTGATGTGGTGTACCTGGGGATCCCTCCGGTTCGCATCGACCTGCTGCGCTCGGCGGACGGCATCGACGCCGAAGAAGCCATCGCGAGAGCCGAGCTCGTGCCGTTGGGCGATCTCGTCATCCCCTTGTTGGCGCTCGACGATCTCATCGCGAACAAGAGGGCCGCGGGACGTCCCCAGGATCTCGCGGATGTGGCTCTCCTCGAGCGTGTGCGGACGGTCCGTTCCGGACGCTGACGGGCGGTCCCGCGCTTCGATCCCGCCGCGCAATCCGCGTTGCGGCGTCGAGCTACTTGCCGGCGACTCCGAGCCATCCGCGCGTCGCGTAGTCGGCCAGGGTGAGCCCCACCATGATGACCAGAGCGAAGAGCCCCGATGCAATGACCAGGGCGATCAAGCGCGATGAGTAACGCACGTGCATGAAAAACAGGATGACTAGCGAGGCCTTGAGTCCGGCGATGCCCATCGCCACCACGTTGTTGAGCGGACCCAAATCGACGAAGGCGACGGCGACGGTGGTGCCCGTCAAGATGAGCAGGCTGAAGAACACCAGCAGGTAGATGCGCAGGGGCAGGACGTGGCCGGTCGACATGGTCAGTTCCTTTTCACCCGTGCCTGCCGACGAGGTAGAGAAGCGGAAAAAGGAAGATCCAGACGATGTCGACGAAGTGCCAGTAGAGGCCGATGCCCTCGACGTAGTTGTGGTTGTTGGCGTCGAATTTGTTTTTCAAGCTCGGCCAGATGAGCCACGCCAAAAGCCCCACCCCGATGATCATGTGGACGGCGTGCAGGCCCGTCATGGCGAAGTAGAGAAAAAAGAAGAGCTGGGTGTGCGCCTGGATGTCGGTGCGCAGCGGGGTGAGGAGCGCAAAATCGGCGCGGCTCTCGTTGACGATGCCGGTCGGCAAATCGGAGGTGACCGGCTTTCCGTGGCTCGTGGGCAGGTGCGATTCCTCGAGGTGGAACGTGTCGCCCGGAATCAGGTGCTCGACCCATTTGTGGTGGTACTCGGTGGCCTTGATGCCGAGAAACGTGGAGCCGAGAACGATGGTCGCCACCAAAAAACCGACGATCGCCTTGCTTCTGCCGAGCTGCGCGCTGCGCACGGCCATGGCCATGGTCAGGCTCGAGAAGATGAGTACGGCGGTGTTGATGGTGCCCAGCTGGACATCGAGCTGATGGCTGCCGGCAATGAAGGCCTCGGGGAACTTGGAGCGGTAAAGGATGTAGGCGGTGAAGAGTCCGCCGAAGAACATGATCTCGGTGACGAGAAATACCCAGACGCCGAGCGAGGCGGATTGCCGCTGCTGCTCGTAGCTCTCGAAGTGATGCGCCAGGTTCGTGGGGTGCGAGTGCGATTCAGCGGACACCGGTCGTCTCCCTGTTGGGTGGCAAGAGCGAAGGAGCATTGGTGAGCAGGTGGTAGCTGTACGCGTCACTGCTCACGGTGGGCGGCGTCACGAAATTCTCGACGGGGGGTGGTGAGCTCGTTTCCCACTCCAGCCCCACTGCGCCCCACGGATTCGCGCTGGCATCCTTGCCATAGCGCATTGACCACACCAGGTAGATCGCCGGCATGAGAAACCCGAAACCGAGGACCGTCGCGCCCGCCGACGACATCACGTTGAGCACCTGGAACTCGGGCGGATAGGTATGGTAGCGGCGTGGCATGCCCAGGTACCCGAGGATGAACTGCGGGAAGAACGTGACGTTGAACCCGACGAAGATCGTCAACGTCGATACCATCGCCCAGAACTTCGAATAGAGCTTGCCGGTGATCTTCGGCCACCAGAAGTGTAGGCCGCCCATGTAGCCCATGATGGCGCCCCCCACCATGATGTAGTGGAAGTGGGCCACGATGAAGTACGTGTCGTGAACGTGCAGATCGATGCCCAGCGTGGCGAGCATCACGCCGGTGAGGCCCCCGATCGTGAACAGGCCAATGAACCCCAGGGCGTAGAGCATCGGCGGCTCCCAGGAGATCGAACCCCGGTAGAGCGTCGTCGTCCAGTTGAAGACCTTCACCGCCGAGGGGATGGCCACCAGCATGGAGAGAACCGAGAAGACTGCGGCGGCGTACACGGAGATGCCGGCGACGAACATATGGTGAGCCCACACCAAAAAACCGAGGACGGCGATGGCGATGCTCGAGAAGGCGACGAACTTGTAACCGAAGATTTTTTTGCGCGCGAACGCGGCGATGAGCTCGCTCACCACGCCCATCGCGGGCAGGATCATGATGTAGACGGCGGGGTGCGAGTAGAACCAGAAAAAGTGCTGGAAGAGCACCGGATCGCCGCCGAGCTTGGGATCGAAAATGCCCACGTGAAAGAGGCGTTCGGCACCGAGAAGCAGGATGGTGATGGCAATGACCGGTGTGCCGAGCACCTGAATCATGCTCGTCGCGTAGTGCGCCCAGACGAAGAGCGGCAGCCGAAACCACGTCATGCCGGGAGCGCGCATGCGGTGGATGGTCACGATGAAGTTGAGCCCGGTGAGAATCGATGAGAAGCCGGTGATGAACACGCCCAGCGCCACCGCGATGACCGGCGTGTTGGTGTAGCTCGTGGACAGGGGAGCGTAGAATGTCCAGCCGGTGTCGACCCCGCCGCTGATGAGGGCATAGAAGGTGAAGAGACCGCCCACGACGTAGATGTACCAGGACAGAAGGTTGATCTTGGGGAACGCCAGGTCCTTGGCGCCGATCATCAGCGGGATGAGAAAGTTGCCGAGGACGCCGGGGATGGCCGGAATCAGAAAGAAGAAGATCATCAACACGCCGTGCATGGTGAAAAGGCGGTTGTAGATATCGGGCTGAACCAGATCGCCCTCGGGGGTGGCGAGCTCGAGCCGGATGAGCACGGCCATCAACCCACCCAGCGCGAAGAAGATCGAGACGCTGATGAGATAGAGGATGGCGATGCGCTTGTGGTCCTTGGTGAGCAGCCACGAGGCGAGACCGTAGGTGTGGTTCAGGTAGTGATCGGGCGGCTCGGGGGCTTCTTCGATGGGGATGGGCGCCAGCGAGAAGCCGGGCGGAAGGGGCATTCCGGGCGGCATGGGAGGAAGCGCGTTCATTTGAGCCTCCGCGGGGGGCGACCCGACTTCGGCAGCGGCGCGCTCGGTCCGGGCATGGGCGCGCTCACGGCGATCATGGGTGCACCGGGTCCGGGCATGGGTGCGCTCGCGGCGGGCATGGGCGCGCTCGCTGGCACAGGTACATCGCCGCCGGCAGGCGGGCCCCTCATCGATTGTACGTAGCGGATGAGCTGGATGATCTCGTCCTCGCTGAGCTGTCCGCGGTAGGTGGGCATGATGGGCTGGTAGCCGGTGACCACCTTGGCGGCGGGGTTCACGATCGATTCGCGGATGTAGGCTTCGTCGGCCACTGCGGTCTGCCCGTCGGCGAGCTGGACCGTCTTGCCGAAAAGTCCCCACAACATCGGCGCGCGCGCCGTGGTGTCGGGGCGGTGGCATGTGTTGCATGCCTTGCTGGCGAACAGCTCTTCACCCGAAGGCACGCCGGGTGCGCCGGTATCGGTCCCCGCGATCCACAGCTCGTACTCCATGGGATCCATGACGATGACCCTACCCACCATGTGCGAGTGCTCGGCGCCGCAGTACTGACTGCAGAACAGGTGGTAGGTGCCGAGGGTGTCGGCGTTGAACCAGAGCGTCGTGTACTTGCCGGGGACGACGTCGGTCTTCACTCGCATCGCGGGAATGTAAAACGAATGGATGACGTCCTCGGAGGTCATTTTCAGCTTCACGGCTTGCCCGCGCGGGACGTGAAGCTCGTTGATCTCGCGCTTGCCACTGGGGTGCTCGATCTTCCACATCCACTGCTTGCCGACGACGTAATACTGGGCCGCGTCGGCGGGGGGACGGGCCGCGGCGAAGTAGATGCGCGCGCCCCAGGCGAAGAACCCGAGCGAGATGATGAGGGGCACGACGATCCACGCAGTCTCGAGCAGCGTCGAATTGCCGGTGAAGTCCTGGCCGATCTGCCCCGCGTAGCGCCGCCGGTAGCGAATCATGAAGTAGAAAAGAAGCACGGTGATGATCGTGGAAAAAAAGACGGTCACCCCGAGCGTGGTAAAAAAAAGCGTGTCGATGTCGCGAGCCATCTCGCTCGCCCGGGGGGGAAACAGGGGGGCGTCCCGCAAGAAACCCTGATGGGGCTGCATCGCTACGTGCTCTCCTTTGCGGACGAGAGAGCCTTCTTGTGGTTCTTTCGATCGCGGCGCACGAGCACGATGACCAGACCGCCGAGCGAGAGCAGGGTGAAGGTGCCCGCCGTGCGCATGGCGCCCATGGCCATGGGGCCGTATTTCCCCGCCTTCGGGTCATAGTGGTAGCAAAGCAGCAGAAGCTGATCGACGACGGTGCCGAGGTTGCCCTTCGAGGCCTCGACGAGCGAAAGTCGCAGGTCCTTGGCGGCGTACTCGATGCCGAACAGATAGCGCGCGATCTTGCCCTGGGAAGTGAGGACCACGACGCCGGCAGGGTGGGCATATTGCTGCGCGGGCACGTCCCAGACGTAGCGAAAGCCGACGGCGCCGGTGACCCTTTTGATCTGCGCTTCATCGCCGGTCAAAAAGTGCCAGCCTCGTTCGCCGTGGGGGCGATCGTAGCGTGCGACGGCCGTGCTCTTCTTCAGGCGCGAGCGCTCGGGCGTGTCGCGCGGATCGAAGCTCAGCGTGACGACGTCGAAGTCGGAGCCAGCGTCGAGGTTCATGGCCTTGAGGCTGCTCACCAGACCTTGCGCCGACAGGCTGCAAAGCATGGGGCAGGTGTCGTAGGCCAGTTGCAAAACGACGGGCCGCTCGGCGAAGAAATCACCGAGATGAACGGCCTTGCCCATTTCGTCCTGGAACGTCGCGTCGAGCGGCACGTCGTCGCCGATGTGTTGGTCGAAGCCGACGTCCTTGGGCGGCAGCGGCAAGATCTCCATGTCGGGCGCTGCCTGGGCGCGCGCCCCGCCCGCCACCAGCGAGGCACACAGGCCGAGGAGCGCGCCGACGCGCGCGGTGCGGGTCATGGTGCTTCCTTGGCGGCAAGGATTTCGATCGCGCGCTCGACGGGGATGTGCGCGACGCCGCCGCTCTTGTCGACCCAGCCGTACGTCGTCAAGGCTTCGTGGTCACGCTTGCGCAGCTCGTCCATGTCGCGCGGCGGCGTGGCCTGAAGGCGTGGCCCGGGCGGGATCGGATCGAGCTGCGCCTCGGCGAGCGGCGAGGGCGCGGCGTCGTTCGCCTCTTCCCGGCGCTTGAACGAGTCGCTCATCCACCACATGATCGCCATGGCCAGCAGGGTGACGACGAGGACACCGCCGCCAAAACCCAGG
>JBBSDY010000304.1:0-5676 GCA_038240245.1 Polyangiales bacterium | reverse complement strand
CCGTCAGCGGCGCCAGATGACGCGCAGGTACAGGCCCAGGCACACCGCGAGCGAGAGCCCCAGCGCGGCGAATGCCACATCAGAATTTGCGTGGCTCGACGCGTAGATAACGCTCGCGCGGACGGTCATGAGGAGCGACAAAAAGAGCGCCGCGGAGATCACGACCTTGTGAGCGGTGAGAAGGCGCATACGTGCGTGATTGTCGCATGGTGCCGACACGATCTCCAAAGGGCTCACGCCCCCGGGCGAGGTTGCGATGACCGTTCCTCGACCGCATCTATCGTGCGCGTGCTTGCTGACTTTTCGGCGCGCCTACCTTCCGACCCGCGCCACGTCTACCAGCCGCCGCCGGTCGGCGCGGCTGGCTTGGTGGCCGGAGGAGGCGTCGCCGTCGAGGTGGCGGGCTTGGTCGCCGTGTTGGCTCCGTCCCCTTCGGGTTTCTTCTCGGGACAGCCAGCAAGGGCGAAAACGGTGAGGCCCAGAATCAGGCAGGCGGCGAGCGTCTTCATGGCCCGGTAGCATCGCACGTGGGGCGTGACCTGCACAACCCCGTCGAATGATGGTACCCAACCGGCACACGTTGGCGCTGAGCATGGACGTTGCTTGGCAGCTTTGCACCATGACCCGAACCGCCGACGATTCCGACCAAAGGACCAGCACACCGGGGGTGACAGCCCCTTTCACGTCGCTCGACGAAGAGCGCCAAGCCTCGATGGCCGACGAGGGCGGCGCTTCGGCGGCTCTCATGGAGGTCGACGGCTGGGAGCGGGCGCCGCTTCGCAAGAGCCTTCGAAGCCGTCGCCTTGCCGTTGCCTGGAAGCTCGCCGTCGGATTCGCCGTTTTCGGCGCTGCCGTGGCCTTCGTGGCTAAAAGGTACGCACGAAGTTAGAGCCGTACACATAGTTGTCACTCTTGCGCCGTCCTACGCAAACCCCTCTGTGGGGCGATTGGAGTTGACGCTCGGGCCAAAAGAAGAGAATTGGCCCTTGGTTCAACGATGGCGACGGGAGGATGGGTCATGCGAAAGACATTGTGGGGTACCGCGATTCTCGCGGCTTGGATCTCGGCCTGTGGTGGTGAAGGCGACGCGGTTCCGCCGCCGCAAGCTCCGCCTCCTCCGGCCGTGGCCGTAGCACCTCCTCCCCCCGAGCCGGCGCCAGCTCCCACGGCTGCCGAGCCTCCGAAGATGTCGATGCTCGACCTCGAGAAGCAGGGATCGCAGGCGATGTTCGCAGCCTTCAATGCCCACGACGCGAAGAAGGTGTCCGAGGGTTACACCGCGGATGCAGTGTCGGTCATGGCGGGCATGCCCGAGGCCAAGGGGCGTGAGGCCATCGCGGCCGAAACGCAAAAGCTCTTCGACGGGTTTCCCGACTTCAAGGTCGGCCCTGTCCGCAGCTTCTCCAAGGGCGATGTCATCATTCACGAGTGGGTCATGAACGGCACCCAAAAGGGTGAGTTCATGGGCGTCAAGGCGAGCAACAAGCCGGTTGGCGTTCGCGGCTCGACGGTCCTCTGGATTACGGCGGACGGTCTCGTCAAGCAGGAGCACCGCTACTTCGACGCGACGACGCTGATGGCCCAGATCGGAGCCGTCAAGGCCCCTGCCCGTCCCGTGCCGGCCATGCCGTCGGGCGAGCCCGAATGGCACGCCGCGAAGGGAACGCCCGAAGAAGACAAGGCCGCCGATGTGCTCAAGGCGTTCTACGCGTCGTTCGAGAAGAAGTCCGACGCCGACTTTCTGGGCGCGATGGATGACAAGGTCGCGTGGTCGGACGTGACGGCGCCGAAAGACATGACCGGCAAGGCCGATGCCAAAAAGTTCTTCGGCATGTTCACCAAGGCCTTTCCCGACACCAAGATGACGGCCGATCCCATCATCGCGGTCGACGACTACCTCGTCGCCGAATGCACGATGACGGCCACCCACGCCGGGCAGTTCGGTCCGCTCAAGGCGACCAAGAAACCGGTCACGCTGCACTCCGTTGATGTCGCGAAGGTCAAGGACGGCAAGATTCAAAGCGGCACTACCTATGCGAACAGCATGGAGATCATGGCGCAGGAAGGCCTCTTGCCCAAGGCCAAGCCCGCCAAAGCCGACGCGAAGCCCGCGGTCGACAAGGGCGACAAGAAGCCTTCGGCAGACAAGGACAAGAAGGGCGATACCAAGCCCGCCTCCGACAAAAAGTAGCCTGCTAGTGCGCGATGGGGGCGTCGGCTTTGTACTCGTGCTCCGAGTCAGGGAAGGCGCCTGTGCGCACCTCTTCGACGAACGCCCGGGTGGCCGTCACGATGGCCTCGCCCACCTCGCCAAAGCGCTTGATGAACTTGGGCGCGTGATCGCGGGACATGCCGAGTAGGTCAGTGCAGACCAGAACCTGGCCGTCACAGCCTCGCCCCGCGCCGATGCCGATGGTGGGGATACCGACGGTGCGCGTCACCCGCGAGGCGACCTCGGCGGGCATCGCCTCGAGCACCAGCGCATAAGCCCCGGCCTGCTCGAGGGCGATCGCGTCGCCGACGATGCGGTCGGCCGCTTCGGTCGTCTTGCCCTGCACCCGAAAACCTCCGAGGGCGTGCACGCGCTGTGGCGTGAGCCCCACGTGGCCCATGACGGGGATGCCGAGGGAGACCATCTTGGTGACGTGCTCGGCGATCTCGACGCCGCCCTCGATCTTGACGCTCTCGAATGCGCCCTCTTTCATCATCTTGCCCGCGCTCTCGACGGCTTGCTCGGGCGACACCTGAAAGCTCATGAAGGGCATGTCGCCGACGAGGTGAGCACGGCGAACCCCGCGCGCGACCGCGCGGCCGTGGTAGCAAATCTCGTCGAGCGTGACCGGCAAGGTGTTGGCGAGGCCCTGCACCACCATGCCGAGAGAATCTCCCACGAGCGCGATGTCGATGCCGGCCTCGTCGAGCAACCGGGCCATCGTGTAGTCGTACGCCGTCACCATCGCGATCGGCGGGCCGACGGCCTTGCGATCGCGTATCTCGGGGACGGTCACCTTGCGAGCGGCTCCCCCTTTGGGGAGTTGGGTTGGACCGTACATGGCTGCCTCCGGGTCACGGCCGGCAAACGCGCCGGTCCATGCCTACCCAGAGCTTAGGGGCCGCACGTCCCATTCGCAAGGCAGCTACTTGGTCTTTTCTTTCTTGGGCGCGGCGACGGGCTTGGCCGGCGCGGGCGCGGGCGCGGGAGCCGCGGGCACCGCCGGTGGCGCCGCACTGGTGGCTGAGGGAGCCGTGAGCCTCGGCGTGCTCACGCGCACCGCCGTCGCCGACGTGGCCGGAGACTCCGTCGTCTCGAGGGAAAACCAGACGACGAGCCCGACGAGCCCAAGCAAGACCAGACCGCCGGCTAGCGCCAAAAGAACGATAAGGCGCGGCGTGGAACTGGAGCGGCGAGCGGAGACGACCGTGGCAGTTGGAGCGCCGGCCGCATGAAACGAGGGTGGCACGGGCACCGGCGACGATGCAGGCGGGTAGCCCGCCGAAGAGACCGCCGCCTGCGCATGAGATGCAGGCGGCGCTGCGAAGACGGGCGGAACCGCCATCGCGACCGGAGGCGGCATGGCGAAGTTGGGCTCGCCCGCTCGTGCGCGCGGCACTTCCAGCGCCGTGGGCTCGACCGCGCCTCGCCCGGCGTGCTGGATTGTCCGCTCGTCCGAGCCCGGTCGCGGCTCGCGCGTGATCCCTGGGTCGATGCCCTTCGCGGCCTGCTCGGCCGCATACGGAGGCGGCTGTCCATTTCGCACGGCCCGCACGTCGAGTTGCATCGTGCGCGCGTCGGGGTAGCGCCGTGCCGGCAAAAAAGCGAGCGCGCGATCGACAATTGCACAGACGAAAGGCGGCGTACCCTTGGCGACGGAGCCGAGCGGCGGTGCGGGCATGGTGGCCATGGCCACCAGAAGATCAGCGTCGTTCTTGGCTTCGTGGATCTTTCGGCGTGCGATCAAACGGAACATCGTCGCTCCGACCGAGAAGACATCGGCGCGGCCATCGAGCTCATCGAGTCTGCCCGTCGCTTGCTCGGGCGACATGTACGGACCGGTGCCGATCGCCGTTCCGGTGCGTGTCTTGAAGCTGGTGGGCACGGCATCGGTGACGCGCGCAATGCCGAAGTCGAGGAGCTTCACGCGTCCGTCGGAGGTGAGAAAAATGTTGTCTGGCTTCAGATCGCGGTGGATGATCCCCTGCTCGTGCGCCTTGGCCAGAACGTCGAGAATGTCGTCCATCCACCCGAGCAGCGGCTCGACCTCGACGATCCCGCGGTTGGCGCGCGCCGTGAGCGGCTCGCCCTCGAGCAACTCCATCACCAGAAAAGCGGAGCCGTCCTCGGCGACGTCGTCGTCGAAGACCTCGACGGCGCCGGGATGGCCGACCTTGTTGGCGGCATATCCCTCGCGGCGAAAGCGCTCGCGCACGTCGGCGCGCTCGCTCATCTCGGGGTGGAGCATCTTGACGGCGACGGTCTTGCCGTTGCGATGCCGCGCTGCGTAAACGGTCGCCATCCCCCCCGCGCCCAGGAGGCGTTCGAGGGTCCACTTGTCTTTCAGGACCTGACCAATCCTGGCCGACGGCGCTTGTTCGATGGAGCCCATGGCGGTGTTTACCCGACCCCAATCCTAAGCCAGTTGTTACCTCGATGCGGCCGCTCGTGCGATACTCTACCCTGAGGAAGCTGATTGGCCGTGAAACCTGGCAAGCCGCCGCGCAAGCCGTCCCGGCCACCGGCACGCGTCTCGAGGCCGCCGGATTCCGCGGCACGACCCACCCAGCCCAGGCACATCCCCGACGCCTCGCGACCCGAGATCACGCTACGCCGTGGTCCGGTGGGACGCGAGACGCTTGCGGCGATCGTCGAGGAGCTGGCCAACGATGCGGCCACGGCACGACCCAAGCTCGACACCATCGGATACGAGGAACGGCCCAAGCACCGCTCTTCGTCGCGACCGCCACAGGGTTCTTCGCCCGAGCTCATTTCTATCGGAGAGGCCCCTATTGGACGAGCGACGCAGGCGGCTATTGAGGACGCGCTGGTCGCCGAGACGCTCGCCACGACGGCCATGGCCGATGTGGCCCGCGCCCAGACGTCGCCCTTGGCCGCCCCAGGACCGGCCGACGTGTTCGAGATTTCGACATTCGTCGTGGAGGGCGAAGAGATCTTTACCAAGGTGTCCGAGCAGTCGCGCCGCGATTTCGTCGAGCAGCGGTTGATGCACCGACTGCCCGCCCTCTCCATGAAAGAGGTCGTACGGATCGACGTTTCGCGCGGCGCGGCTCCGAACACGGTCATTCTCCGGGTCTGGTCGAACGTGGCTCCTCCGAAGACATAGCTGTCCGACCGCGGTTTGGCGGCGCTTCGAATCGCTTAGGTGTGCGGATCGTCACAGCAGCGAAAGCCTGTTTCGCGGCCCTTGTAGAGGCGGTTGTGCGCAGTCTGCCGAGCGCGGCAGTGGTTGCGGCTGGGTTGCCACCACGCGCCCATCATCGCAGGACGAGCCGGGCTCGAACCGTCGATGGTGACGAACTCTTCGAGGTTGCCGGAGAGATCGCGCACGCCGAATGGGCTGGTGCACTTGGGGTGCGTTCCGTGCTTGGCGCGAAGGTCCCGGATTTTTGCGCCTCCCTCTTCGTAGATGTCGAGCCGATCGGCATTGCAGGCGTCGGGGT
>JBBSDY010000303.1:0-5697 GCA_038240245.1 Polyangiales bacterium | reverse complement strand
GTGGTCATCGGCATCGGGTACGTGGGCCTGCCGCTGGTGCTCGAGCTCGCTCGCGCCGGCTACCGCGTCACCGGCTACGACAAGGACCCGGTGAAGGTTCGCTTGCTCAACTCCGGCGAATCGTACATCGGCGACATCGCCACCGGCGACCTCGCACCGTTCGTCAAGAACGGACTGCTCAGCGCCTCTTCCGATCCCGCGGTGTTGGGCGAGGCGGACGCGGTCATCGTTTGCGTGCCGACGCCGCTCAACAAGACCAAAGATCCCGACATGCGTTTCATCGCCTCGGCCACCGAGGAGATCGCGACCCACCAGCACAAAGGAATGCTTATCGTTCTCGAGTCGACGACCTACCCCGGCACCACGCGGGAGATCCTCTTGCCTCGCCTCACCAGGGGATACGAGATCGGCAAGGACGTCTTCGTCGCGTTCTCACCCGAGCGCGTCGATCCCGGCAATACCAGGTACCACACCCGCAACACCCCCAAGGTCATCGGAGGCACGTCCCCGCGCTGCCTCGACGTGGCCAAGGCCCTCTACGCGCACATCATCGAGACGGTCGTCCCGGTTTCGAGCACCGACAGCGCCGAGATGGTCAAGCTCCTCGAAAATACGTTTCGCGCGGTCAACATCGCCCTCGTCAACGAGGTCGCCATGATGTCGCGCCGCCTCGGGATCGATGCCTGGGAGGTGATTCGCGCCGCCGCCACCAAGCCTTTCGGCTTCATGCCTTTCTATCCCGGCCCCGGTCTGGGCGGGCACTGCATTCCGGTCGATCCGCTGTACCTTTCGTGGAAGCTCCGATCGCTCAAATTTCAGGCGCGTTTCATAGAGCTCGCCGACGCCATCAACAGCGCGATGCCCGAGTACGTCGTCTCGCGGGTAACCGATGCCTTGAACGGTCAGCAAAAAGCCGTGAAGGGCGCGAAGATCCTCGTCGCCGGCGTGGCCTACAAGCCCGACGTCTCCGACGTGCGAGAGTCACCGGCGTTCGACGTGATCGAAGGCCTGCACCGGCTGGGAGCCAACGTCTCTTACGTCGATCCCCACGTGCCCGAGGTCGAAGAGGCCGCGATCAAGATGCAGAGCGTGTCGCCGTTTGCGAGCTTCGCCCCTTACGACGCCGTCGTGATCATTACCAACCACCGCGCTCTCGACTGGCAGCGCATGCTCTCCGAGGCTTCGCTGATCATCGACACGCGCGACGCCCTGCGCGGTCTGACCGGCGATCGCGCCAAGATCGCCACGATGTAACTCGTCACTTTTTGACGAAGGCCAGATCGTCGATCCAGAAGTCGAACGGCTTGGCCTCCGACGTCTGGAATTCGACGTCGTAGATATGGGCTGCGTCGAACGGTTTCTGCGGCGTGCCCCATCCTTCCTGGCTCATGTCGACGAATAGGTAGGTGTATTTCGTCCAGGTCGTCGTCCAGGTCGCCAAGCTCTGATGATGATCGTTGCACCCCATGCCCATGCAGATCTTGCCCTCGGGCAGCGTGTCGGAATCGGCGATTCTGATCTTGTATGAGGTGGCCGCGTTAGGACCTACCTTGGCCCAGAACGTGATGCCGAGACAACCGCTGGCGTCGTAAGACTGCTTCGGATCGTGACTGAGCTGGTTCAACGCCACGAGCAGCACCGCGCCCCAGCCGGCAAATCCGTGCCCCCAGGTGTGGGCCGCGTACATGCTCTTGACCCGACCACTCGGGATCAACGTCATGACGAAGGGATTGCCCGGCATCTGCTCGCCACCTGCGGTCGCATCGTTGCCGACCGACCACGTGCCGCGCCGACCGTCGACCGCCGGGATGTAGTCGTTGCCGTCTTCCATGTCGTCGATCAGCTCCTCGGTGATCGCAGCGGCCTCTGCTCCCGCATCAGCGACGCTGACGGCCCCACCGGTACCCGCCTCGCCGGTGCCCGCCGTACCCGAGCCGCCCCCCTTCGCTCCGACCGACGCACCGCCCGCGCCCAGCGGCCCGCCTATGCCCGCTCCGCCCATACCGAGACCGGCGTCGACATCCGCGGCGCCCGCGTTTCCCGAGCCGCTTCTCCCGCCGCCCGGAGCGCCGTCACCCGTGACGACGTCGCCCATTGCCGCGTTCGTCGAGCTCGCACCACCGGAGCCCAAAAGCGCACCACCACTGCCAACGTCCCCGCCGCGATCCTGCGATGCCTGCAGCAGCGAGTCGTCGTAGACGGCACACGCCGCCGCAAGAGCCATCGCGCACGACGCGCTGGCCCGACCGATTGGAAATCGAAATCTATCGAAGGGCACCGTTGGCCTCCTCGAAGCAAGAAATCAAAAAGAAAGTTGGCGCCAGTGGGGCACGCCGCGGCGGACCCTAGCACGAGCCAATTGCGAATTCTCTACGTAAAATATCCCCCCTGGGGCGTGGATCGCGGGGTGCTTAGACGGCGCCGGGCGCAGCAACGAGCCCAATCTTGCCGAGCACGTCGACCCCGACCCTGGCCACGAAATCGCGAAATGACTCGTCCTTGCCGCGTTCCTTCAGGTAGTAGCGCGCCACCGCGGCGATCACCGCGGGCGTCTCTTCTTCGGGAATGCGACCGGAAAGACGGGCTCCGACGCGCGCTCCCTCACCGCAACCGCCGCCGACACGGAGCGAGTAGTGCGGACGCTCGACGCCGTCTTTGCCGGTCACCATGAGGCCGGTCATGCCAAGATCGCCCACCTGGTGCTGTCCGCAAGCATTGGGGCAGCCAGAGATCTTGATTTCGAACCGCCCGAGGGCCGAGACGACGTCGTCGGCCTCCTGCCGGGTAGAGCCCTTCTCGAGGTGCTCGCGAATCCGGGCGGCCACACCCATGCTTTGGGTGATGGCGAGCGAGCAGTAGTCAGTGCCAGGGCACGTGACGACGTCGGTGATGTGCAAGGCATCTGCCTCGCCGAGCGACAGCTCGACGAGCCCACGGTAGAGCCGGTAGAGCTTCATCGTGGGAACCCAGCGCATCACCAGGTTTTGCTGGTTGGTGCAGCGGACGGTGCCGTTGCCGAACTGGCGCGAGAGCTCGGCGACCGAGCGCAGTTGCTCGGCCGACGCGTCGCCGAGTGGCAGCTTGATGGTCACCAGGTGGTAGCCAGCTTGCGTTTGCGCGATGGTGTTCGTTCGCTTCCAGCGCGCGAACGTGCCGTCGCCGAGAACCTCGCCGGGCTCGGCGGGGGGCGGTGCGGGCTCGGCGTAGTCGGCGACGAGCCTGGCTTGCGCGTCCCGCATGGCGGAGCCCCGCTCGGCCAATACGGTCTTGAGCTCTTCGTCGAGGCGGCGCAGAAATTCCTTCTCGCCCAGCGATCGCAGAAGAAACTTCATGCGGTTTTTCTTGCGGTTCTTGCGTTCACCGTCGCGAAAGAACACCCGCACGATGGCTTCGCATGCGCTCAGCAAATCGCGTTCGGGCACGAAATCGAGCCATAAATGGGCCATCTCGGGCGTCGAGCCAAGCCCACCCGCGGCGTAGATCGCAAACCCGCGCCCGGCATCGGTGACGCGGGCGAAGATGCCAATGTCGTTGATCATGGCCTGCGCTTCGTCGCGCTTGCTTCCCGACAGACCAATCTTGAACTTGCGCGGAAGCTTCAAGTTCATCTCGTGGTAGAGAAAATGCTGCGTGATGGCATGTCCGTAAGGGGTCACATCGAAGGCCTCGTCTTCGATGACGCCGCCATAGGGCGACGCAGTCACGTTGCGCACGCTGTCGGCGCAGGCGCCGACGGTGGTGACACCGGCCTTGGCAAGCAAGGTGGCCACGTCGACCGAGTCTTCGAGCTCGAGGTAGTGGATCTGGATGTCCTGCCGAACGGTGACGTGCGCGCTTCCGCGGCCCCAGCGAGCCGTGACCTCGGCGATGGCGTCGAGCTGATCGGCAGCGAGCACGCCTCCCGGGATCTTGATCCGAAGCATGTGCTTGACGTGCGGAAGTTGCGCGTAAAGGCCCATCCCGAGGCGCAGCGGCCGAAATTGCTCGGGCGTCAGATCTCCGGCGCGGTAGCGGGCGATGTTGGCGGCAAGCCGAGTGATGGCCTCGTCCTGCAGCCGCTTGTGCTCATGAGACACGTGATGCCTCCTTCGAAACGGGTTTGAAATTATTCTCCCGTTTTCCGACCTGTCAACTAAAGAATCGGCTAGACATCCTTGTCTCGGGCTCGCCCGAGACCGTCAGGGCCGACGTGCTAGGCTTGCGACCCATTTATGGCGCCGTCAATTGATTTACCCCCTCCCCCCGAGCGGCCGGAGCTCCCTCCCGAGGTACATATCGGGGACGAGCGGGAGCTGTCGTTGTCCACGACCGACGGGATCGCCGTCCAGGCGCTGGCCTACCTTCCCCCGTCGGCGCTGCGTGTGGTGGTGCTTTGCCATCCCCATCCCCTCTACGGGGGCACCATGAACAACGCGTTGGTGGTGGTGGTCGCCAAGCGCCTGCGGGAGCGCGGAAACGAGCGCATCGGGTGGCTTCGCTTGAATTTTCGCGGGGTTGGCAAAAGCGAGGGCCGCTACGACGCCGGCAGGGCCGAAGCGAACGACGTCCGGGCGGCGATTGCCCAAACTCGGCAAACGCTCCCCTCGGCCAAGGTGACTGTCGTCGGAGTGTCGTTCGGCACCGGCCCGGCCTACCAGGCGGCGGTCCTCGAGGGCGGCGTCGACAGGGTGACACTCGTCACCCCCTCGCCGCGTCTGCTCAAAGAGGACGTCGGCGAGTTCATGGGTCCGGTGCAGGTGGTCGCCGCCGGCGACGACCAGTTCTGTACGCCCGAGGAGACGCAGGAGCTCACCCGGCGTCTCGGCGCCACGCTGCAGATCATCCCCGGCGCCGATCACCAGTTCATTCGGTTCCGTCGCGAGGTGGCAAATCTGGTAGTCCCATTCGCCTGCCCCGAGCTTCTGCCATGAGCAACGATCGATCGAGCTCCAATCCCCCGGCCCACCCGACCGCGAGCAAAACCGATTGTGTGCACGCAGGCGAGCCTCGCTCCCGACCGAACCACACGCTCACCATCCCCATCGCCCAAACCGCGACGTTCACGTTCGACAACTCCGATGATCTCGAGCGCTACATGCGCGGCGAGGACGCCGATCCCGAGCGCGAGGAATACGGTCGCTATGGAAACCCCACCGTCCGCGAAGTCGAGCGCAGGCTCGCCGCGCTCGAGGGTACCGACGACGCGGTGCTCTTCTCGAGCGGCATGGCGGCCATCACGTCGTCGATTCTCGCCCTCACCAAGGCCGGCGATCACGTGGTGCTCTTTCGGGACTGCTACCGCCGAACGCGGCAGTTCGTGGGTGGAACGCTGGCCCGGTTCGGCGTCACGAGCTCGCTCGTCGGGCCCGGTGATCTCGCCGAGCTCGCCACGACCATCACGCCCGCCACGCGGTTGGTCATCTCGGAGTCGCCCACCAATCCTTATCTGTCTTGTGTCGATCTGGCCGCGCTCGCCTCCATCGTGAAGGGGCACCGCGGCGTCCGATCAATCATCGATGCAACGTTCGCCACGCCGGTCAACTGTCGCCCCGCCGGGTTCGGCATCGATCTGGTCGTGCACAGCGCCACGAAGTACCTGGCCGGGCACAACGACGTGCTGGCGGGTGTCGTCGCCGGACCTCAGCACCTGGTCTCGCTAGTGCGCGATCTTCGGCACGTGCTCGGAGCCGTGTGTGATCCGCACGCTGCCTTCTTGGT
>JBBSDY010000302.1:0-5702 GCA_038240245.1 Polyangiales bacterium | reverse complement strand
TCGCCACCTCGCTCGGCTACCGCCCCAACCCGCTGGTCAGCGCGCTCTTGCAAGCGCGGCGCAATCCGCAGGGGTTGCGCGACCAGACGACCGTCGTTCTGCTGAGCGGCTACACTTCGGCCGAAGCACAGCGTCTGCCGTACGTGCGACGTTTTGCCGATGCAGCGCGCAGCCGGGCCGAATCGCTCGGTTACCGGATCGAATGGATTCACGTCGCCTCCGAGGCGGACGCGCAGCGCATCGACAAGCTCTTACAAGTGCGCGGCGTTCAGGGCGTCCTCATCGGTCTGTTTCCCGGCGTCGGCATCTCGTTGCCCATGAGCTGGGATCGCTACGCCTTCGCCGCGATCGGTCTCAATGTTGCCCATCCCATCGGCCACCGCGCCGAAAACGACCAGGGCCAGGCCATCGATGTGGCCATGGACAATGTCCAGATGCGCGGCTACTCGAAGGTCGGGCTGGTGATGCAGGTCAACCCCCGCGTGATGACCGAGGCGCGCTTTCGCCGGACCTTCATCGACCGGCAGAAGATGCTCGGGGTCAAAAGCCCGATTCCCCCGCTCGAGATGCCCGAGCTGACGCGAGATCGATTCGACGCCTGGTTTGCCCGTCACCGCCCCGACTGCGTGCTCAGCGGGCATCCCGATGTGCTCAAGTGGCTCGAGCGAAAGCGTTCCAAGCGCCCCGTTGGTTTCGTGTGCACCGATCTCCATCTCGAGTCGTTCGCCGACCAGCGGGCGGCCGACCGAGTTGCCGGCGTCATCCAAAACTACGAGGCCGTCGGCGCCGCCGCTTTCGACCTGGTCGAAGAAGCGCTGCGCCATAATGCCCGCGGCATCCCCGAGGCGAAAAAGCTTCTGACGATCGAAGCGATGTGGAAGGACGGTACGTCATTGCCGTGGATCGGACCCCAGCCCATCTCGATCGAGTCGGCCAACATCCGCGAGCCCGAGCTGCCCGCACTGGGCGCGGTCGCAACCAAGGGGTAGGTCGCACCTCCGTCGACGATGGATGACGACACCCGCTACCAGACGCTCGAGGCTCTGCTCGATCGCATGGCGCCTCCCGACGACGATCCGGGAGCGCTCGACGCCGGCGTGGGCACCTACGTTGGCCAGCGGCTGGTGGGCGATCTGCAAGGTGAGCTCGATCGCGTGTGGGCCATCGTCGAGGCGCTCGACGTCGAAGCCCGAGCGCGGTTCGCAAAAGGCTTTGTCGAGCTCGGGGCTCCCGAGCAAGACGAGCTGCTCGAGGCGCTCGATCGAATCGATTCTTCTGCTCCGGTAGCGGGCGCGAAGCCGAGCCCCATTTGGCCAGAGGCCCCGGCTCGGGCCATCGCCTGGTTTGCCCAGCTCGTCGCCGAGGGTTTCTATTCCGATCCCCGCAACGGCGGCAACCACCGGGCCGTATCGTGGAAAATGATCCACTACGCGACCGACGAGGTTCCGCGTCATCCGCTCGAATTCGCAAGACCGACCCCGCCCATGGATCGCGACGAGTACGACGCGATCGTCATTGGCGCCGGGGCGGCGGGCGGCATCGTGGCGGCGACGCTCGCCGAGGCCGGAAAGCATGTGTTGCTCCTCGAACGCGGGCGCGATCTCGAGGAGCAGGACTATCGCCGCGACCACCTGCGCAACCACCGTCTTGCGCTCTATGGGCACAACACCGGCCCCGACTTGCAAGGGCATCCGCGCGTGACCGTCGATCACGAGGGCAAGAGTCACGTCGTGGGCCCGACCGATGGGCCCTACAGCAACAACGCGATGGTCGTGGGTGGCGGCACGCTGGTTTTCGGGGGAATGGCCTTTCGTTTTCTCGAAAACGACTTTCGCATGGCGACGCGGTACGGTGCGCCCGCCGGCAGCTCCCTCGCCGACTGGCCCATCGCCTACCACGACCTCGAGCCGTACTACGATCGCGTGGAATGGGAGGTTGGCGTCTCGGGTCAGGCGGGCGTCGATCCACGAGCCGGGCCTCGCCAGCGCGGCTATCCCATGCCGGCGATCGGCGGACACGAGGGACGTGCTGTTCTCGACGAGGGCGCCCGACGCCTGGGATTTTCCACCTTTCCGCTTCCCCTCTTCATCAACAGTGTCCCCTACAACGGGCGACCGGCGTGTGAGCACAGCAACGCGTGCGTCGGGTTTCCCTGTCCATCGAATGCCAAGAGCGGCAGCCAGAACACCCTTCTGGTGCGGGGCCTCGCCACCGGCAACCTCAAGCTCGTACCCCGCGCTCACACGACGCGCATCGACGTCGACGCCACGGGCAAGGTGCGGGGCGTCTCGTTCATCGAGGACAGTGGTAGCGGACCCACCGCGAAACAGGTACGCGCACGGGTGGTGGTGGTCAGCGCCGGCGCGATCGAAAGCGCGCGCCTTTTGCTCAACTCGGCCCATCCACTCGAGCCCAGGGGTCTCGGCAACCCGCATGACGTCGTCGGTCGAAGCCTTCAGGGTCACATCTACGTCAGCGCGTACGGGCTCATGCCCCAGCCCGTCGAGGACGGGCGCGGTCCGGGTCCCACGCGCGCCACGACCCGCTATTCGCACGACAACGGGGGCATCATCGGCGGCGGCATCTTGCACGACGAGTTCGTCATCATGCCCTTCCTTTTCTGGCGTGACGCACTGCCGCCCAACCTTCGCCGCTGGGGGCTCCCCAACAAGAGCTTCATGCGAGACTGCTACCGACGCGTCCTGCAAGTCTCGGGGCCCATTCAAGAGATCCCCAATCCCGAGCAACGCGTGACGATCGACCCGACGGTGCGCGACCGCTGGAATATACCGGTCGCCAAGATTTCGGGCTCGGCCCATCCCGAGTCTCTGCGGGCCGCCGAATTCTTGCGACAACGTGCCGTCGAATGGCTCCACGCAAGCGGCGCCGAACGAGTTTGGAGTCGGCGCAACGAAAACTCATTCGTCCGCACAGCGGGACAACACCAGGCCGGCACCTGCCGCATGGGCACCGATCCGCAGAGCTCGGTCACCGACGCAGGGGGCAGAGTTCACGGCCACGACAACCTGTACGTCGTGGATGCTTCGCTTTACGTCACCAATGGTGGCTTCAATCCGTCGCTCACCATCATGGCCCTCGCCTTCCGTTGCGCCGAGGGGATTGTCCGGCGCTTGTAGCCGGCGGGCTCACCACCAGCAGACGGCCGAGATCGAGAGCGCGTTGGTGTCGGGAACCACGCTTGGATTCTCGACGGGGGGATACCCGGCCTCGACGGTGGTGAGCGATCCGTTGAACCAGTGCGAGTATTGGATGGCGATCTGGTCGTGGGACTGCCAGCCGGTACGCAACAGAACGGCGGGCGACAGCACCGAGAACGTGCGGGCCTCGGCGCCCACGTGCGGCTGGACCCGGTCGTACCTCAACGTCGTCGCGAGCCAGGGCAAGAGGCTGTACGTTCCGATCGCGCCGAACTTGCGCTTGACCATATCGTACGAGTTCTCGGAGCTGTCGACGCCCACCTGCATACCGAAGAGGCTCACGAAGATGTCAGGCCCGTCTCCGGCGAAGGGCGTTGGGTAGCGCACCAGCCGGCCCAGGCTCAAGTCGTACTGCGCCGCCACGATGGTGAGCTTTCCGGTGCCGGTGCTGTCGGGGCCAAGGTACTCCTGCATGAGCCCGGGGCCACCCTGGGTATTGAGCACCTCGACGATGCGACCGATCGAGCGCGCGTCGTGCGCGATGACGTAAGAGCCGCCCACATACAGATGCCCAAAGCGGCCCATGGTCATACGAAGATCGGCCCCGGCGATGTTGATACGACCGTCGGGTTGAAGCGGCGTGGGATTGGCGCGGTCATCGGCCGTCCACGCGGCGAGGTAATGCAAACCCAGGTTGCCCAGCCCCCGGTAGCCAACGCCGAGGTGCCCGTGACCCACGAACCCGGTGCCGACATTCGGATCACCGAAACCGTTCCAGCCATCGGACACCAGGCCCGTCGGCGCCTTGTCGGACTGGCCCTGGAGCCCCTCTTCCACCTGCAGAATGAGATCCCCCAGGGCGTAGCGACCGAGAATGGTTTCGCCGGCGCCGTTGGTTCGCACGATGACCGGCGTGCCATAGCGACCCTCGTCGTATTCACCCATGATCCCGTAGCGGCTCGTGAAGGCCCCCACGTTGACCTCGAAGTCCGCGGTCTTGATCAGGTTCGGCAGGTGGAAGCTCAAGAAGACATCGTTGATCCCGCGCTGCTTCAAGGGATCGTAGTACGACGACGCCACGCTGGCGGTCATCGCCAAAATCGTCACGTTGCCCGTCACCACCGAATTGCCGTACGAGAGATTGAGCTGTGCGTAAGGCGTTGGAACGACGCCCGTGTGTGAAAACGTGGGAAGATCGTCGGGGACGACGGGCGGCGCATGCAAGACCAGCTTGCTTTGGCCGGGGCCGGGATTGTCTCGACTGCCGATGCCGGCAATGAACGGCAATTGCAAGAGGCCGTGGTAGTCGAAGCGCCAGTCCTCCGCGTCCTTCGGGCGCTGCCCATAGAGCGGCGTCATTCCTCCGGGCAGCGAGTTGATCTGCGGCGTTCCCGGCGAAAGGCCCAGCGTGGGCTGGTCGGGCTGATCCGTTCCTTGTGCACGTGCCGGCGACGAGAGACTCGCGGCGACCAAGACCGCCGAGATGGAGAGACGGCGTTTCATTTCGAGACCTGCTTTCTGAGCTGCACGAGAGGTTCGTTGGCGACTGAGTTGTTCACGAGCGCCTCCGCTCACCACCAGAGGGTGAACACGACGCCGATCATCTGGTCGTCGAGTTGGTTGGCCGGGACGGGTCCCTGGGGCTCGGTATGCGAGTCTTTGCCCAGGAACCACTTCACGTAGTTCACCGTCAAGGCTTCGTGGCTGTTCCATCCACTCTTGAAGATCAGCCGCGGCGCCACGACGTAGAACGTCTCGAGAGAATCCTTCGAGTTCGGATCCACGCGGTCGAGGCGAGTCGACAGGCTGAGCCACGGCAGCATTCGGTAGGTCAGCTCGAGTGACTCCTTGTTTCGCGAGCGGCCGTCGAACGTCGGATCCCTGCTGTGCGCCTTGGCGTACTGCGCCGACACGGTGGCGATGAGGTCGGCGCCTTCGCCGTTGAACGGTTGCGGCGAGCGGAGCACCGTGCCGATGCTCAGGGTATATTCGGCACCAAGAACGAGCAGATTCCCGGTGCCCCCGGTCGTGGCGCCCCACCACTTGTCGGTGAGAGACTGACCGTTGCCGCCATACGTGTTGAGAAGCGTCAGCGGATAGGCGTTCCACCCGTCGATGTACGAAATGGCGGCGGACGCGTAGCCGTACGGCCCGCCGAGCATCCGGGCATCCCAGCCGAGTACCGTGATGTGCCCATCCTTGCGCTTCGACTCGTCGAACTGCGGCGTACCGGCATTGTCGACGGGCTCGATTCCCCTGTCGTCGGCGCTCCAGTTGTAGAGGGCGTAGAGACCGGTCCGCAGCTGAATGTCGCCCTTGTGCAAGAGGGCCGCGTATCCATGCTGCACCCACGACGATGGAAAATTCGGGTTCGCATAGTTGTTCGCCGACGCCGACACGAGGCCGTCGGGAGCCTTGCCCAGCGAGCCTTCCATTCCATGGCCGAGCTGCAGCGTGTACGTGTCCGACAGGTCGTATTCAGCGTCGACGGTTTCGCCCATACCACGCGGTCCACTGATGATCGCGGGCGGCCACTGGCCGGCG
>JBBSDY010000301.1:0-5707 GCA_038240245.1 Polyangiales bacterium | reverse complement strand
GTTCGAAGACGACACCTGCGCCGACTTTCCCAACCTGGGGACGCACATGACGACCGCCGCGACGATGGCCACCGGCAAGAAGATTGGCGACTACTACGCCACGCACTAGCTCTACCGCTTCGCGGTGAACGTGTACGAGCCCGAGCCGACGCTGAAGACCTGTCGTCCCGACTCCGATCGAACGAACGTGGCGCCGTCGGCGGTGACGGCATCTTGCGACGCTGCCGGAACGTAGACGGTGGCCGTGCTGTTGACGGGGATGACGATGGACAGGACGAGGTTGCCCGCGTCGATCTTCCAGTCGCTGTGAACGATGCCACGCAGCGTGCGGGTCTCGGCCCTGGCAAAGGTGAGATCGCCCACGATCTCGGGCCGGATGATGATCTTCGCGAAGCCCGGGCCTTCGGGATCGGGGTTGATCCCCGCGAGACCTCGGAAGAACCACGCCGAGATGTCGCCCAGGAAAATGTGATTGTGCGAGCCTTCGTCCTTGAATGACTCCCAGAGCGTGGTGGCGCCCTCGCTCATCCAGCGACCCCAGCTGGGGAAGTCGGTCTGCGTGGCAATCTTGTAGAAGAGATCGGCGTGGCCGCCCTCGGTGAGCACCCACGGCAGGTATTTGGTGCCGAGACAGCCGGTGTCGAGGTGGTCGTTCTTGGCGGCGATCTTGGCGAGCAATCGCGCGAGCACACGCGGCCGATCGGCATCGCCCAAGAGCCCCTGGTAGAGCGCGGCCCCGAGCGCCGTCTGGCTGTCGCCCGCCACTTGGGCCGTGCCGGCGTCGAAGTACTTCGCCAAGAAATCCTGCTTCACCTTGTCGGCGAGGGCGTTGTACTTCTGCGCGTCATCGGTCTTGCCGAGCAGCTCGGCCGTCTTGGCCACGATGCGCGCGTCGGTCGCATGGTAGCCAGCGTGCGTCACGCCCTCGGGCGTCGTCTCACCAGGCATCACGCAATCGCCCAGCCATCCCGGCGGATTGGCGGCGAGGTAGTTCTTCGTGCCGATGTAGTCGACGTAGCGCTTGAAGTGCTCGTAGCTGGCGGTCAGGATCTGCTCGTCGCCGTTGTACTGGTAGAGGTACCAGGGAACGAGCAAGAGCGCGCTGCCCCACGCCGGCCCGCTGTAGTTGGTGTAGCCCCAGCCCGAGGTGGGAACGATGCCCGGCAGCTCGCCGGTGGGCCGCATCTCGTCACGGATGTCGCGCACCCACTTGGTGTAGGCAGCGCCGTTGGCGAAGTTGAGCATGGCAAGCTCGCCGGCCATGTGCGCATCTCCCATCCATCCGTTTTTCTCGCGATGAGGGCAGTCGGTGGGGATGCTCTGAAAGTTGGCCTGGTACGACCACTGCGTCGCGGTCTGAATGCGGTTCAAGAGGTCGTTCGAGCTGGAGAAGCTTCCGATCGTTTCGAACGCGGTGTGCACGACGCGCGCGTGCAAGCTGTCCATCGTCGGCCGACCGGAGTAGCCGCTCATCTCGACGTACTGAAATCCGTAGTACGCGAACCTGGGCTCGAAGGTCTCGGCCGCGCCGCCCTTCAATATGTAGGTATCGGTCTGCACGGGCGCCCGGTAGAATTTGATGGCTCCGATGCCGGCCACGTTGGTCTGATCGAGCGAGCCGTCGGGGCTCAACACCTCGCCGTACTTCATGGTGACCTTGGTGCCCGCCGGACCGGTCACCGCGAGCTCTGCCCAGCCCGCGATGTTCTGGCCGAAGTCGAACAAAAACACCCCTGGCTTGACCTCGGTCATCTTCTTCGTGGCGAGCGTCTGCACCACTTTCTGTGGGGGGAACATCTGGGCGCTCAGCACGCCACCGGGCGACTTGACGACGAGCGCCGGTGTCCAGCTCGCGTCTTCGACGTAGGCCGGCGTGGACCATCCCGTTTTTTCGAGACGGCCGTCGTCGCTCTCGCCGTTGCGAATGCCGTCGAAGACGACCGCTCCCGTCGCGAGCTTCCATTTTTCGTCGGTGACCACGGTTTCGCTCGTTCCGTCGGCGTAGGCGATCTCGAGCTGCGCCAGCGCGCGGGGCGTCATGCGCCACGGCGCCGAGTCGAAGTCCCAGGTGTCGGCGGCGTTCACGTTGAGCCACCCGTTGCCGAGAATGATCCCGAGCGCATTGTCGCCCTGGGCGATTGCCGTGGTGACGTCGTGGGTGACGTAGATGATCCGGCGATCGAAGCGCGTGTAGCCGGGATCGAGGACGTGATCGCTCACCTTCTTGCCGTTGAGGTAGAGCTCGGCGTAGCCCAAACCCGCAACACGGACGCGCGCCGAACGGATGGGCTTGCCGATGCTGAACGTGCGGCGCAGGTAGGGCGCTGGTGCAGACGGCGTCACGATCGTCTCGACGCCGCCGATCCACTTGCCCTTCCAGTCGGTCGGGGCCAAAAGCCCCATTTCCCAGAAGGCCGGCTCGCTCCAGGCCGAAGGTCGGTCGTTGGTGTCCCAGATCTTGACCTTCCAGGTCACGTGCTCGCCCGACACGAGGGGCTTGCCCGCGTAGGCGACGTGCGTCTGCTTGCCCGAGACGACCTTGCCCGTGTCCCAGAGGGTGTCCTCTTCGGTCGACGCGACAATCTGGTAGGCGGTTTGTTTCTGCCCTCGCTCCGTCGACTCGAGAGCCCACGACAGGCGCGGCTGGGGGACGTCGACACCGATGGGGTTGGTCAGGTACTCGCAGATCGTGCTCGTCGCCTTGACGAGAGATTCACCCGACGCAGGCGCCGATCCATCGACGCCTGGTACGACCGCGCCGTCGGTGACCGATCCCGAGCCCCCGCCTGCCCCCGGCGCGCTCGCATCGCTGGTGGCGGATGAGCCAGCCGTCGTCGCGCTGGAGCAGCCGGACGAGCTCATCCAGCCCCCCAACAGCACCACCGCAACCGTTCGAAACCACGACACCTTGCCCATCGCCGAACGTAGGTCCCCCCGGGGCACCTACATGGGTCACCTTTTCAGCAAGTAGGTCAGAGCTGCGGTCACCGAGGCCGCAAGCTCGGCGACGGGCTCGCGACCGGGAGACGCGTAAACGAGGTAGTCCTTGGCGATGACGTCGTAGAAGGCGCGGTGCCGAAAAAGCTGCAGGCGTCTTTCTCCTTCGAGCGTAAGCGCGGGACCCGAGACCACGATGTCGTCGGCAAGCGGCTTGCCATAGCGCTTCATCACGCCTTCCAGCACCGCCGACGGAACCTCTCTTGGATCGGCATCGTCGAGCCGCAGGTACAGCACGCCCTCGTCGACCTCGAGCCACGTGTGCTCGAGACGTCCGTCGGGCAGCTCTCTTTGGTGAAGAAGCAAGCGCGCGGCCTTGGAGTCCTGTGTCATTGTCAGCGCTCCGTTCCGAGCAGCTCGCGTACCAGATCGACGTCCGAAAAGGGCAACACCTCGGTGCCGATGATCTGACCCCGCTCGTGGCCCTTGCCGGCGATGAGAACCACGTCGTCGGGCTTTGCCCTCGCGAGCGCCCACTCGATCGCGGCCCGGCGATCGGGCACCCGGCGGACGCTGGCCCGGCCCCCCTTGGCGCCCTTCGCGATGGCTCGAGCTATCTCGCGAGGATCTTCGCGGCGCGGGTTGTCGGTGGTGACGATGGCCTCGTCGGCGCGCGACGCGACCGCTGCGCCCATGAGCTCTCGTTTGCCCTTGTCGCGCTCGCCACCCGCGCCAAAGACCACGAGCACCCGAGCGCCCCGTGCAAGAGCTCGCGCTGACTCACAAGCGCGGGCGAGCGCGTCGGGCGTGTGGGCGAAGTCCACCGCAACGATCGGATGGCGATGGAGGACCTCGAACCTCCCGGCAACCACGGGGCAAGCGGCGAGCCCGCGAGCGACGTCGGCGCCCGCGACGCCGGCGTGCATCGCCGCGCACGCCGCCGCCAATGCGTTCTCGGCGAAGACCTCGCCGATGAGCTGAATCTGCAGACGCGAGCCGAGTTGCTCGGCCATGACCGACGGCTCGAGATCGACGGTGGTGCCCTCTGCGGAAAGCAAGACCTTCTGCGCCGCGAGATCGAGCGACACGAGCGGCTTACCTCGCGAGCCCGAGCCGTAGTAAATGCGCCGTACGCCATCGGGCGTCACGCGATCGAGGAGCGGTGCGGCTTCGTCGCAGCCGTTCAGCACGGCGGCGCCGCCCGGTGGAAGGTGCGCGAAGAGCTGCGCCTTGCTCGCCAGGTAATGCTCCCACGAACCGTGCGCATCGAGGTGATCGCGCGTCAGGTTCGTGAACACGCCGATGTCGAAGCGCCATCTCTTGGCGAACCCCCGGGCGAGCGCTTCGCTCGTCACCTCGATGGCGGCGTGACGCGCGCCTCGCTTTGCGGCGCCTTCGAGCGCGGCGTAGAAGCCCTCGGCGGTGCGAGGGACGTCGAGCTCCTCGTCATCGAAGCGGTAGCCGAGGGTCGTCTCGGCCAGGACCGATCGCCCCCCCGCTCGCAGCGCGTACGCGGCAAGCAAGGTCGTCGACGTTTTTCCGTTGGTTCCGGTCGTGCCAATGGTGAGAAACGGCTCGGCCCACGCGAACGGCGGGCGAGTCGGCTCTACCACGACACGCCGACGCTCATCCGCGCGAGCCTAGCTTTCTCCGTTCAGAGCGGCGGAAAGACGCAACCGTTTTCGAACTTGTCGGCGCAGTCGGCGGCGCCCTCGAGGGAAGGATCGATGCCGCAGCTGAGCGCGGCCTGGCGGACGTCAGCGGTCATCGGCGAGAGCCACCCCTGGCACTGCGCCAGCGTGATCCCGGGATTGCCGGCGTCGTTCGCCGGACAGGACGCCACGATCTGCGCGCACCCGAGAGCTCCTCCGTCCTCGGAGGCTGCGTCGGGAACGGTGCAGGTCGTTCGGTTGAAAATGCTCCTGCTGCAGAGCGCCGCTGCTGCGTCGTGCGCCGTGCAATCGCCTTGACCGCCGTCGGCCACGTTGGGGGCCTTGTTCAGGCAGTCCATGAGCTCGGCGAAGGCGCTCGGCTTGAGAACGTCTTTCAAGCCCGCGCAGAGCGAGAGTCCGAGGGGCACGCCCTCGGCACCGGCATCGTCCGTACAGGTTGACGAGGCGTAGGGCAGCGTGTCGCAAATGCTTTCGGCGACGGGGCCAGCGTCGGCGGCGCCCTCGGCGAAGCAAGCAACGACGCTCGCGTCGGCGGAAGAGTCGCCCGTACCGCCGTCGGCCGTCCCCTCGGTCGATGCGGAGCCTGCAGCGCCTGCAGCGCCCGACGAGCCAGCGGCTCCGGCACCACCGGCCGCGGAGCCTGCCGTCCCCAAACCAGCTGCGCCGGCATGATCGCCGCTGTTGACCGTTTCAACCGTGCAACCGGGCAGGGCCGCGGCAGCAAGAAGGGCCGTGAGGGCAAGAAATTTTTCTACGTTCATCTGCATGAAAGGAACCTCCGTTAAGATGCTGCTGGGCCCGTGCCCCCTAAGGTAAAACGTGACAATCTCCTAGCTTATTCAAAGTTGGCGCGCCGCGGCACCGTTATTTTCTTCCCCGGCGGAAAACGGCGGTCTAGCGCCCGGGGGCGTGACGAGCTAGACACCTTTCCCCATGCACGCGACCGTCGTCGTGTTTCCCGGCTCCAACGCCGACGCCGAGATGCTCCATACGCTGCGCGATCTGGTCGGCATGACCACCGTCGTCGCCTGGCACAAGGACGCCGAGTTGCCCCAGGCAACTGATCTCATTGCCATCCCCGGCGGGTTCTCCTACGG
>JBBSDY010000300.1:0-5728 GCA_038240245.1 Polyangiales bacterium | reverse complement strand
TTCGAGAACTTCGACGCCATGGGGCAGCCGCGACCGACCGACAACGGCAAGCCCGTCGACACGACGAGCGAATATTCGTTCGCCGACGGCATCAAATCCTTCTCCGGGGCGCCCGAGCTCATGAAGCTGATGGCCGACGAGGCGCAAGTGCACGGCAGCTACGCCTCGCATATCGCCGAATTCGCGCTCGCCCGCGACGTCGACGAGATCGATCGACCGTTCGTGCAAGGGCTGCAGCAAGCCAGCATGGCGACCAGCAGCTCCATCAAGCAGATCGTGCTGTCGATCATCGACAGCCCCGCTTTCAAAACGCGAGGTACGCCATGAACGACGCGCGACGCACGAAGCTCGGCATCAATCGCCGCGCGTTTCTCCGGGGCGCCGGCGGAGTGGCCGTGGGGCTGCCCTTCCTCGAAGGCTTGCCCGAGCGCTCGGCGTGGGCACAGTCGCAGAAACCCGTCTTCGGCTTTTTCATCTGCACCGCCAACGGCGTCGTGCAGCAGTACCAGACCGAGCCCGAGAAGTTCTGGCCCACCGATCTCGGTCCGCTCACCACCGCGTCGATGCAGGCCTTCGCGGCCGACCGTTGCACGGGCATTCTCGCCGATCACGCCGCCCACCTTCTTTTCGTGAAGGGCATCAACTATCCTTACAGCGTCGGGGGATGCGGGCACGCCAACGGTCTCGTTCAGTGTCTCACGTCGTCGAAACCGAGCGGAAGCAACAACACCGTCGTCTCCACCGGTATCTCCGCCGATACGGCGATCGCCCAACAGGTGAACCCCACCGGCGTCGAGCCGCTCACCCTCTATTCGGGGATGAAGCAAGGGTACATCAACGAGAAGCTGTCTTTCAGCTCGTCGGGTCAGGTCCGCGCTGCCGAAGGCAATCCCTACAACGTCTACCAGCGCCTGATGGGGCTGGTGAAACCTGCGACGGGCGGGGGCACGCCGATGGCTGACCAGCTGACGCTCCGGCGAAAGAGCGTCAACGATGTCGTGCGCGAAGAGCTCAACACGCTTCGCCGGCGTACCGATCTCAGCAAGGCCGACCACGACCGCCTCGACCTGCATTTCCAGAGCATTCGCGACATCGAGAACAGCATGGTGGTGATGGGGCTGCAGTGCTCCGCCGATGGGCTCGATACGCAAGCCATCACGGCCATGAACTCGGGGCAAGCGTTCAGTCAGAACGGGCAAATCGAAGAGGTGGCCAAGCTACAGATGGCCCTGGTGGCGTTTGCCTTCGCCTGCAACGCCACGCGCGTGGCCACGTTGCAGATCGGCGACGGCACCGACGAGACGAACTACACCATCGACGGCGTGAAAATCGAGCGCTTTCACTGGGTTAGCCACCGCGTACAAAGCGACATGTCGAGCGGCACGCCCATTCCCGAAGCCGTCACCTGGCACACCGCCATCGATCGCCTGCGCATGAACACGTTCAAGTACATGCTCGACAAGTGGACCAGCTACTCGACGCCCAATGGCCCGCTTCTCGACAACGCCTTCGCGCTGTGGACCAACCACGTGGCGGCCGGTCCCTCGCATGGCTTCAAGAACCTTCCCATCATCATCGCCGGTAGCGCTGGTGGCTACCTGAAACAGGGCCAGTACGTCGATGCGGGCAGCGTCACCAACAACAAACTCATGAACACCCTCATCACGGCTGCCGGCGGACGTAACAACGGTGGCCCCGTCGACAACTTTGGCGGGACGGATCTGGCTGGCGGTCTCATCTCGTCGATGCTCGCCTGAGTCGAAAGGCTTCTGTCATGCGCCGTCGAATGTGGATGGGAGCGGTCATCGTTCTTGCGATGGGCTGCTCGAGCGACGGCGACAATCAGCCAGCCGCGGCCATGGCCGGCTCGCCTGCGGGCGGCAGCGGGGGCGACGCGAGCCAGGCCGGCGCAGGCGGCGATCTCGTCGGCAATGCAGCAGGCGCAGCGACGGGCGGCCACGGCGGCGCCGCCGGATCGACGGCCGGATCGGGTGGCGTCTCGGTGGGCGGCTCCGCGGGCACCGGCGGCAAGGCGGGCGCAGCTGGTGGCGACGGTGGACCCGAGGGCGACGCGGGCAGCACGCAGCCGACTCCCAGCACCGGCTGTGGCAAGGGCATGCGGCCGGCCGGCGGTGTGGTCATGGTGACCGATCAATACGTGCTGACGTTTCCCGCCAACTACGATGGCAAGATCCCCATGCCGGTGGTGTTCGGGTTCCACGGGGCCAACCGAACGAACATCGATTTTCGGGGCAATGACGCGGCGACCCAGGGTAGCGATTTCGAAAAGACCTACGTCATGGCCTATGTGAAGAGCATTGGCAACGACTGGACGAGCCAGCTTTCCGCCAACTTTGGTCGTTTCGACGCTGTCTACGACGAGCTCGCCAACAACCACTGCATCGACACATCCCGCGTCTTTGCAATGGGCCACAGCTCGGGCGCTCAGTTCATCTCCAACCTGGTCTGCCGTCCCGAGCCTCGCCTGCGCGGCGTCGCGCCCGTGGCCTCATCTCCCTACGGCGGCAATTGCCGTGCGATTCCGGTCATGATCATCCACGGCAAGATGGACAACCAGCGGGGCAACGACGGTTCGGCGTACGTTACACAGTTCGTGATGCACAACGGTTGCTCGAGCACCTCCGTTCCCTATCCGGTGGCAACTTGCAACAGCATCGCCGGCGGCTCGCTCGTGACGCCCGGGTGCGTGCAGTACCAGATGTGCGGCAAGAACCCGACCATCTGGTGCTCGCACGACGATCCCAACTATTCGGGCACCAACCACGGCTGGCCCTGCTTCGCCAACAAGGCGATCTTCGATTTTTTCGGAGGGCTGCGCTAGTACTGAGGGGGACGCCTCCCACTCATCGTGAATCGAACCATCGCCGCCGCAGTGGCATTGACGGCCCTTCGGATGCCGTGGGCCGCGCCAACCTCGGCGCCCGGCCCCGATACGATCCGCGTCGAGGTCCGCGATCTGCGCAGCGATCGTGGCACGGTGTACTGCTCCATCTTCGCCGCGCCGGGTGAGGGGTTTCCCGGTGAAGCCGCGCGCGCAGCGAAACGAATTGCGGCCAAGCCTCGCAACGGCAAGGCCCTCTGCGAATTCAACGGCCTGTCCGCGGGCGTCTACGCGGCTGCCCTGATCCACGACGAAAACGACAACCAAAAGTTGGACACCAACTGGATCGGCCTACCCATCGAGGGGTACGGCGTCTCGCGCGACGCCCGCGCCATGTTCGGGCCGCCTCCCTTCAAAGACGCGGCTTTCACGTATGGCGGAGGATCGGTGCGGGTACCGATCCACGTTCGGTACTGACCCGACCCGACTCCTGGCGTGTGGGGCGAAAGTTAGACAGCCAAGTGGCGTGGTTGACAGATAGTTAGACATAACCTATACAAGATGAGTCATGAGATTCGACGTCATTCTCGTGGGTGGAGGACTTCAGAACGCTCTGATCGCCCTGGCTCTGCTCGCCAGGCAGCCCAGGGCTCGCATCGCGCTGGTCGAAAAGGACCACACGCTGGGAGGCAACCACACGTGGTCGTTTCACGTCGATGACGTGCCCGCCACCGCACGAAGCTTCGTCGATCCGCTCGTCGAGCACCGCTGGCCGTCGTACCTGGTGCGGTTTCCCAACCTCGAACGACGTCTTTTGCACGCGTACGCGTCGCTCTCCAGCGCCCGACTGCACGAAGCGACGGTCCAGGCTTTCGCCGCCTCGCCAGAGAGCGCGATCTTTCTGCAATCCGAGGCGCTCGAGGTGGCCGATCACCAAGTGACGCTTGTCGACGGCCGCACCCTCTCTGCTCCCGTAGTCATCGATGCCCGCGGACCCGACGTCTCCATGGCGGAGCGCGCCGGCGAGGTGGGCTACCAGAAGTTCGTCGGTCTCGAGCTCGAGCTCGTCGCCCCTCCCGTCATGACGGAGCCGATCTTGATGGACGCCACCGTCGAGCAGTTCGACGGGTTGCGCTTCGTCTACTCGCTACCCCTCGGACCAACGCGGTGGCTCGTCGAGGACACCTATTTCTCCAATACCGCCACGCTGGATGTCCCGCGGCTCCGCTACCAGATTCTCGCCTATGCCCACGAGCGATTGGGGGCAACCAGGAGCGTAATTCGAGAAGAACGCGGCGTTCTGCCGCTGCCCTGGCGCGATGGCAGCTTGGCGCCGCGGCGTTCGAGATCAGGCGCGCTCGCGGCTGGATATGGCGGCGGATGGTTTCATCCAACGACCGGCTACTCGTTTCCAATCGCCTTGAGGGTGGCCGAGCGCCTCGCAATGACCGATGTGCGGCACATGGGGCACGGCGATATGGATGATCTGATCGCCGAGCATCGCCGGCAGAGCCGCTTCTGCTACTTGCTCAATCGCCTTCTGTTTCTCGGCATCGAGCCCCGTCATCGGTGGCGCGCCATGTCGCGTTTCTATTCGCTGCCCGAAGACACGATTCGGCGCTTTTATGCGCTGACCCTGTCCCGTCGCGACCGGACGCGAATCTTATTCGGCCGACCTCCGCAAGGACTCTCCCTGCGCGGAATGTTGGCGTTCATGGAGGCATGATGACGACGGTTGCTTTGGCCTTTGCCCACGTTGATCCGCTCATCGAGTTGCTCGAGGACGAGCTCGACGACTCGCATCTCACGCACTTTCTGGATCTCGGAGGCGAGCCCCTTCCGCGTGCAGTGTGGGAAAGCGCGTTGCTCGGTCCCGCGCGCGAGATCCTCGCCCGACCGGGCAAGGAGTTTCGCAAGAACCTGGTCGAGATTGCCTGGCAGCTCTCCGGGGGCGCGTCGAAGACGCCGATCGTGCTTTCGTTGCTCGTCGAGATCCTGCACGCCGGATCACTGGTAATCGACGACATCGAGGATGGATCTCCCTATCGTCGCGGCAAGCCGGCGCTGCATGCCATGTGCGGCGTTCCCGTGGCGCTCAACACTGGCAACTGGCTGTACTTCTGGCCGTTCGCACTGCTCTCGAGGCTCGGGTTTCCCGCCCCAGAAGAGCTCGAGCTTTCGCGGGAGATCGTGAGGACGCTCATGGCCTGCCATTGCGGGCAGGGCCTCGATCTCTCGGTGAGGTGGCCCGTCTCGCGCAAGCAGAGATTCCCCGGGTGGTTCGCGCGGCCACCGAGCTCAAGACCGGAAGCCTGATGGGCCTGGCGGCAAGGCTCGGCGCGCGAGCGGCGGGCGCCGGCCCGATCAAGGTCGACGCGATGGCCTCCTTCGGACGCGAGATCGGGGTCGGATTGCAGATGCTCGATGATCTGGGAGGCCTGACGCTGCAGAAGAGCCGCCACAAGGGCCACGAAGATCTTCGCCTCGGGCGCCTCACCTGGCCGTGGGCGTGGCTCGCCGAGCGGCTCGATCGCGTCGGGTTTCAGAAAGTGAGGGGACTCGCGCTTGCAGTCGAGGAGCGAGCCGAGCACCCCGAGACGCTCGCCAGGGAGATGCGCCGCTTGCTAGGGGCGGCGGGTGAAGAGCTTGCCGAGAGCCACCTCGACCAGGCGCTCGGGGACCTTACGAAGGTGATGGGCACCTCGCCGCTGCTCGACGAGCTCGCCGCCGAAATCGACCGCATGCGGGCAAGCTATGTCGGTTGATCAGGTTCGCCCTGGCTCGCGCGCTGCCGTCGTGGGCAGTGGCTTCGGAGGGCTGGCGGTGGCCATTCGATTGCAAGCGAGCGGCGTCGCCACGACCCTCTTCGAGGCGCGAGACCAGCCG
>JBBSDY010000299.1:0-5757 GCA_038240245.1 Polyangiales bacterium | reverse complement strand
TGCCGTCGGTTGCCTAGGTCCCGTCAGGGCGGGCGTCGGGCGGATCGTGGCACTTGCCGATCGGCTCGCAGGCAGGAAAGGTCAGGGCGCAAGGATTCTCGACCCGCTCGTCGATGCAGGCCTCGAAATCGGAGACGATGAGATGGCACTCGAACGTGATGCGCACGATCCCGACACACGTTGCCTGATCGGCCGGTGCCATGGGGGCAAAATTCGAGTCGCAGTCGGGGCGACTCCCGTAACCACCCAGCCGATAGGCCTCCCAGTCGCAGAGCTTTCCCCACTCGTCGTCGGTGAGGGCACCGATCATCTTGTTCGCGTCGATGGGCGCGTGGTTGACGTCCGCCTTGCTTGCCGCATCGAGGTTGCTGCCGGTCGCGTCGAGGGCGGCGCTGGCGTCGCTGACGGGATCGAACGCAGGTGAGTCGGACGCGCTGCTGCACCCACCGTTGATCGCCAGCGCGACGCCCAGCATCGCCCACATTCGGCCGAGCTCGGGGGCGATCCTCGCCAGGCTCACGTTCGGCCGCGCAGCTCTGCCTCGAGCTCGGCGATGCGGGCGAGCGCGGCTTCCTTGCCGGCCCGCTCGCGTTCCACGGCTTCGTCCGGTGTGGGCAACACATCGACGCCGTTCGGAGCACGAGCAAGGCGAAGCAGATGGCCGAGCTGGACATCAAGGCCTGACATTCTGGCGGACTCGGACATCGCGACCCTGGCAATCTACCACATCGCTCGCCTCGCGAACGATGTAGGCGCCGGCGCTTCGCGGAACTTTACGCCGCTGCTGATGTCGGCTGCACCAGAGCGGCAACTCTTGCCGCGTCCGTTCGTGTAACTCGCAAGGAAGGTACTGCCGGCGGTCAACGACCCTCGGAGACGTCTTCCTACCCTTACCCCGACGCGCAGCCAGGCTGCGCGCGGGGAGAGGTGTTTCAAGAGGAGACCCCGAGATGGCATCGCAAGAAACGTCGGCCCTTTTTCCCCTCGGTGAGCTGATGCGGCTCGAACAAAACCGCATCGCCGACGAGGAAAACCGAAAGACTGCGCGCGCCGTAGCCGAGGAGCACGCCCGCCGCGTGGCCGATCGCGCCTGTCGCGAGCAGGAGCGGGCGCGCATCCAGCGCGAAGAAGACCGACGGCGGATCGAAGTCGTGCGTGAACGCGAGCAGGCAGTCCGCCTCGAGGCCATTGGCCAGGCGGAGATCGTGCGCGTTCGGGTCGAGGCGGAGCAGCGCGCTCGTCTCGAGGCGCTCGCGGCGCAGCATCGACACGAGCAAAAGCTCGCGGCGCTGGAGACCGACGCCGGGAAAAAGAGACTGTCACGAACCCTTCGCTGGACCCTCGGCGTTTCGGTTGCGCTCCTGGTGGGCGGCGTCGGTCTCTACGTGGGGCGGGTCCGGCCCGAGGCCCGCAGCCAGGTGCAAAGCCTCCAATCGCTGATCCTGGGCCAACGGCAGCAGACCGAGGCCACCCAGCGCGCCCTCGACGCTCAGAATCAGAAAATTGGAGATCTGGAGGACCGCGTTCGCAAGGAGCGAGAAGAGGGCGAGCGCTTGCGACTCGAAAACGAGAGCAAGTCGAAAGCTGCCCCGCCCCCCGTGTCGAGCCGGCGCGGCGTCAGGCCCGTCGTGGCGCCTGTTCCCTGCGTTTGCGTCGATCCGCACGATCCTCTGTGCGGGTGCCTCAAGGGCTAGCCGCGCATGAGAGCGCGGTACTCGAGCTGATCGTCGTGCATGCGCTGAAAGACCCGATGCTTGGCCTGGTGAAAACGCGCCACGTCTCCCCCGGTCGGCTCGATGATCGTGGCGGCTTCATTCATGGCGCCCATGGCGGCGAGCAGCGACGGATGGTGCCCGGACGCCACCGCGCCTAGCATGGCTGCGCCGAGCAACACGGCCTCGGGCTCCTTGGCCAGAACGACGCGGCAACCCGTGGCGTCGGCGTGCTCGCGCAAAAAGACCGGATTCTTGGTGTCGCCCCCGCAGGCGATGATCGTGCGGATGGAGTAACCCTTGGCGTTCATCGCGTCGATGATGTGCCGGGTGCCGTGCGCGATGGCTTGCACGGTGGCCAGATAAAGAAGGGCCAGGCTGTCCTCGGTGTCGCTCAGCTTGAGCCCGGAGACCATTCCACGCAGCGTCGGATCGGCCCGCGGCGAACGGTTGCCGTGGTGATCGGGCAGCACATGCAGCTCGCGGGTGAGCTCGCCCGCAAAGGCGCACTTGTCGCGCTCGGCAAGTTGGGAAAGGCGCGCGTTGAGAAGCGCGTACACGCTCTGGCTCTCGCTCTTGGCTCGTTCGGCAAGCTCTCGTCCGCGGGCGTGAGAATGGATGGTGAAGTCGATCAGCGCACCGGTCGCCGACTGGCCGCCTTCGGTGAGCCACATGCCGGGGACCATCGCCGATCGGTACGGGCCCCAGATGCCGGAAATGAACTTCGCTTCGACGGAGACCGCCATGTGGCAGCTCGACGTTCCCCCGATGAGCGCGAGACGCTGTTCGAGCGACGCCTCGCTGGGGGCCGCGCCGTCGAGAGGAACACCGAGAAGGCCGAGGCCGCCGGCGTGGGCGTCGATGATCGATACGCCCACGGGAGTGCCCGCGGCGAGTCCCAATTCTTCGGCGCTCTTTGCGGTGAGCCCGCCGATCTTCTCGCCCATCGGCCGCACGACCTTGCCGATCTTGGCGAACCCGGCGTCGGCGAGATCGCCCAGACCGATCTGCCTGAAATAGCCTTCGTCCCACCGCCCGCCGTCGCCCTCGTGGCCGAGGTACGTCCACTTGCACACCGTGGTGCACAGCGAGCGGGTATCGATCCCGGTGGCGCGGTACGTAAGAAAGTCGGGCAGGTCGAAGAACCTTGCCGTCCGCGACCAGCTTCTGGGAAGGTGCTTCTTCAGCCACAGGAGCTTGGGAGTCTCCATCTCCGGCGAGATGGTTCCCCCGACGTACTTGAGCACGTCGTGACGGGTAGCGTTGATCGCCGCCGTCTCGTCCATGGCGCGGTGATCCATCCACACGATGATGTTCTGCTCGTCGTTTCCGCTCGGGCTCGCCGTCACCGGGCGGTCGTCCTGATCGAGCAGGACGAGCGAGCAGGTCGCGTCGAAGCCGATCCCCTGGATGCGTCTGGTGTCCGCCGGGCCGATCTGCGCCTCGCGCAAAGCCTGCGCCACCGCATTGGCGCACGCCCGCCAGATGTCCTCCGACGATTGCTCGACGAAGTCTTCTTGCGGTTTGAAGATCTGGATGGGACAGACGCCCATCCCCAGGCGCTTGCCGCGAGCATCGAAGATGCCGGCGCGCGCGCTGCCCGTCCCGACGTCGATTCCGACGTACAAGGCCTGGCCGGCGGTCGACATCAAGAGCCCTTCTTCCCGAGGATGCGCACCTTGAAGCCGAGCTCTTGCGACAGCGCCACCATCTCGTCGAAGATGTCGCCGTAGGCAACCGCGACGTGGTTGGAGAGGTAATGGCCCATCAGGGTGTCGCGAGAGATGCCCATGTCGGCGGCCATGAACGGCCACTCGCGCGTCGTTCCTTCCCACCAGGCGTCGCGGACCTTGGGGGGAAGCTTGCACACTTCGCCCTTGCCGATGTCCATCCACAAAACGCTTTCTTTGATATAGGCGCGCGCCCAGGTCATCTTGCCGGGCAGGCTTTCGCCGGCCAAGGTGCCGCCCGGCGTGGGGAAGTAGAGCGACGGCTGGCGGTACGAGTGCGCGCCCTTCAGCGTGTCGGGATCGTGGTTGAACGCATAAGGTCCACACGAGCCCGAGTTGAGCAAGACCCACAAGAAGCGCCCCTCGTGCGTCGCGCCCCAGCGAACGTCGTGGAACATAACGGCCTGGTGGAGCCCCTTCTTTTTGAGAAGGCGCTTCATCAGCTCCATCGGAATGACATTGCCCTGGTCGGCTTCGGTGGCGGTGGCGACGGTGTCACCGTTCGACTCGGGACGGCAGGTGCCGTTGAGCAAGCCCTCGGCCAGATCGGACGGGGCACGCAGCGGAATTAGTCCGAGCTGGTATTGCCACCCCAGACAGTCGGCCTTGAACTCACCGATCATGTCGAGCACGACCAGGTAGTCGCGAAGCTGCTCCTTCGTCGAGGCCTCGTCGAAGTCCTTGGCGCCGCCCTCGCGCCAGTGAAACTGGAGGCCTTTCTCTTGCACGAACGCAAAGGCCGCCTCGATGCGCTTTTCGTCGATGCGCCGACCGCGGTCGATGATCCAGGCTTGATCGACCTTGTGCTCGGCGAAGCCGTGCTTGTGCAGCAGCCTTGGGCCGAAGTAGCCGTTGATCATGCCCATCGAGGTATCGCCCAGCATCAAGATGAGAATGCGGCGCTTCTTGATCTCGTCGGCGACGTCCTGCGCGATGATCGTGGCCTTGGCCGAGATGGGAGCGTGGTAGGCGATCTCGCTCTCCTCGTAGCCGATGCGACCGCTGTTGCACCATTCGGACAGTCGCTCCATGAAGGTATCGTCGGCCGTCCAGTCCGGCGCGTCGGTCCAGGCTCGCGAGAAGGGCCGCCCCAGGCTCTCGAGCGATGCGCCGGTGTTGAGCAGGCCGACGAGACCGGGCCAGCGTCCCGAAAAGTTGCTGGCCAAAAGGAGCGGGTTGTCCTTGCCGACCACGCCGTCGCAGGTGTGCGGCGCGTAGAGCCAGTGCACGCAAACGCCGATCATCGGATCGTGGATGGGACCGAGCTTCTCGATCGCGTGATGGGGCTTGGAAAGAATGCCTTCGACCAGGTAAGGCTCGCGTCCCAGCTTTTTGAGCGCTCGCTCGAGCTGGGTCGTCGTCTCCTTGATGTTGGGCGCGGCGAGCTGGTTGGGCACGTCGCGCGCGTCTCCAGGCCAAAAGATCGCGATCTTGTTCTTCATGGGGTAGGGGCTCCGGGGCGGCTTGGGGGCGCGGATTATAGAGGCAGTCTCGGCTGGAAGGCGAGCAAGACCGAGCGTATGGTTCAATCGGCGCCCAACGGATTGCCCTGCCATGCCCGGCGAAGACGCACCCACCGTCGAAGTCCAGCTCTCGGCCGAGCGGGCATGCGAATTTGTCATCGACCGGGTCAAGGCCGCGTCCGGTCATCGCTATCACCAGGGGGCACGCAGGCCGGCGCTCGGCTGCAGGTCTCTCGCTCCCGCCGTTCGCTTCGTTGCAGAGCAACGGCTGCATCGCATACCCCTCGGGGTGGCGCGGGCTCTCGTTGCGTGGGCCGACGGGTTTCCGGTCCTGCTCCTCGAATCGGTTCCCCCCGTAGAGGTCGTCCTCGGCCTGCAAGCCGAGGGGCGCCGCTGCGTGTCGCTCCTCGCCGAAAATGTTGCGACGGCGCCGCACGCCGACGCGCTCGCCTTTGCGCTGCACGACCTCTGCCATCTCGACAAGTTCATCGATCCCAGTCATCACCTCGGGCAGGTCGGTTTCTTCTCTCGCCTCCATGGGGCTTCCACACTTTCGTGCTGGACTGACTTCGAGGGTCAGTTCGACGACGCGTTTCGCCATGACTGGCACCACGTCGCTGCCGACATGAACGGTTCGGCGGTGTTTCTCTTCGCCGCGCTCAAGATGAAGCTGAAGATGGCCGTTCGCCGGGCGCGTGGCAGGCTCGAGCAAAATGGACCGGCACGACACGACGGTCCTTTGACGCCCGACGAGACGCGCGCCTACGAAGCCCGGCTCCACGAGCTCATGCTGATGCTGCGACTCGAGCCGGCGATCGCCGATGCGGCGCGGGCCACGTCCGCAAAACGAGA
>JBBSDY010000298.1:0-5764 GCA_038240245.1 Polyangiales bacterium | reverse complement strand
TGCGCCCCTGGCGCTGCTCGCCCTCGGGCAAATCGAGATCGTAGCCGCTCATCGTGAGGCGTACGCCGTCGGGAATCCCAATGGGATAGCGGTACGCTTCGTACTCAGCGGGCCGGTCGGGGCGGCGCGGGATCTGGTCGTAGGTCTCGTAGCGTCCGCGCTTGTCGTGGTGGGCCCCACCCAGGGCGACCAGCTCGTCGCTTCCCAGGTCGTCAGCTCCGGGAATGGCGACGCACACATCCTGGTCAGGGAGTGTGCCGGCGGGGCATGGGGCGGACATGCCTTCTTCGACCTTGGGCCCTGCTCCGGCTCCGCGGACCGCGATCGCACGTCCTTGCCCCCCCCCGAGCGGGGCCCGGCTACCCAGCAGGAGCAGAACGACGGGCACGAAAGCTACGCGAATCAACGGATGCATCTCGGTATAGAATACGATACCTCCTGACGCATGGCTCTTTCTGATCGTTCCGACCTCAAGGGCGCCATTGGCGAGCTGTTCCAGACCCAGCGCGCAGCCCGCCGAATCGCCGAGGAAATTGCGGGCGCACCCGCCGCGCTCTTGCTCGACGTGCTCGTCGAGGCAACCTCGACCGCCAGGGGACATGCCAGCGAAGACGAGCGCGTCCTCGAGCTGCAAGCCATTGCCCAGCTTCTCGGACAGCTCGAGGGCCCCCGCCCGGTCGACGCGCTCATCGACATTCTGGGCAGCGACGATCCCGGTGCGCGCCAGGCAGCTGGCGTGATCCTCGAAGAGACCGCATTCGAGCGGTTCAAAGAGGTCGCGCTCGGCGTCGAACGAGCGCTCGCCAAGCTGCCCCCCGATCATCTTGCGCTCTCCGAGCTGCCCTACCTGCTCATGGAAATCCCCGAGCCGGGGGTGGTGAAGCTGCTGCAGCGCTTTCTCGAGCACCCCAACGCCGAAGTCGTGGCTGCCGCCATCGAGGCCACCGTCGAGATGGGCGACACCTCGAGCGCTTCCCGGCTCGCCAAGCTCGAGAAAGACACCCGTTTGGTCGAGCTCGATGACGAAGAGCACGAGGGCCACGATCACCCGACGTCGGTCACCATCGGCGATCTCGCCAAGGAAGCGCGCCTCATGCTCGAAGCCATGGGTGCCGAGGACACTCCGTAATGTTGCAACGCCTGGGGCCTTCCGACGCGGCGGTGCTCGAGACGTTCGTGGTCCCGCGTTACCTTTCGCTCTTCGGCGAAGCAGCGCTCGACATGTTCTTGTCGTCGACCGCGGCCGCCGTTGTGCACCTCGGGTGCCGCACGGGCTACCCCGACGAGCTCATTGCCGATCGCCTGACCTCGGGCTCGATCGTCGGGCTCGATCCTTCGCCCCCCGCCATCGAGCTCGCGCGCACCAAGGGCGCGCTCATTCCCTCGGTCTCCACCGACTACGAGGTCTTCACGACCTATCCCACGGCGCTGACGCCGCGCTCGTTCACCCACGGTCTCGCGCTGCATCCTTCGATCGTGCTCGAAGAGCGTCAGGCGCTGGTCGCCGAGATGGCGCGGCTCATCGTGCCCCGCGGACAGGTGCTCCTGTCGATGCCCATGCGCGGCTCGTTTCAAGAGATCATCGATCTGCTGCGTGAGTACGCGCTCAAGTTCGACGCGACCGAGATGGGCAAGGCCACCGAGGTGGCGTCGCTCGCTCGCCCCACGGTCGAGGGCCTGACCGAAGAGCTTCAACTCGCCGGATTCGACGAGGTCGACGTCGATCTGCGCCCGGTGTCCCTCGCCTTTCAAAGCGGTCGCGACATGATGGAAGATCCCATCTTGCGCCTTCTCGTTTTGCCCGAGCTCATCGCCACGCTCGGCATCGACGACATCGACCGACCGATGCAATACGTCGAGCAAGCGATCAACCGCTACTGGTCCGAAGAGCCCTTCGAGCTCACCATCAACGTCGGCTGCGCCAGCGGTCGCCGCGTGGAATAGCTCCACGGTGTCTGATCTCGCCCAGCCGGGTAGTCACGTCACCAGCTTGTAGCCATAGCCGTAAACCGTCAGGATGTGCTGCGGCTTGTCGTGCTGGGATTCGATCTTGCGACGGAGTTTGACGATGAAGTTGTCGACGGTGCGGTTGGTCGAGCTTGCCTCGAGGCCCCAGATTTTGGTCAAGATCTCTTCGCGCGAGACGGGCTGGTTGGCACGCTCGTGGAGCAGACGGAAGAGCTCGACCTCGTAGAACGACAGCTGCTCTTCTTTGCCGTTGCGCTTGATGGTCTGGCTGGTGAGGTTCACCGTCGCCTTGCCCACCTCCATGATCTCGGGTGTCGAGCCCGGGGTGCGCGAGGTGCGCCGAAAGATGGCGCGAATTCTGGCGATGAGCTCGCCGATGCTAAACGGCTTGGTGACGTAGTCGTCGGCCCCCGCGTCGAGGCCGCGGATCTTGTCGAGCTCCTGGCTGCGCGCCGTCAGCATGATGATCGGGACGAACGGGTCCCACCGGCGCAGATCCTCGCAGACCTTGTAGCCGTTGACGTCGGGCAGCATGAGGTCGAGCAGCACGGCGTCGGGCTTCTCGTGCTTGGCGAGCGTGACGCCATCGCGCCCCTTGCCGGCGGACGCCACCCGGAAGCCCTCGAACTCGAGAGCGTCCTTCAGCCCGAGCACGATGTGCGGCTCGTCCTCGATGATCAGAATCGTCTTTTTGGCGGGCATCGGCTCAGCCCGCTAGGTGATACTCCAAATAGACGAAGGGCCGGAAGATGATTTCATCTCCCGGCCCGGTTCGTATCGACTGCAATTTTACGGTGCGCAGGGGTCCTTTTGCGCGGCTGCACCGCCGGAGGGAAACGATTTCTCCTGACACATGATGAACGCCGTGGCCTTGGCTCGCGGCTCGCTGGCCGGGTTCACGAACCGGATGATGCGACGGTCGGTGGCCGGGCAGTCCTTCACGAGCTCGCAGCCCGCTTTCGTTTGGGAGAGCGGATCGACGTAGCACCAGCCCGGAGGAGTTCCGGTGGCATTGACCTGCGTCTGACACGCCGTCGCAGCGCCGTTGTCGGCCGAGTCGAGGAGCTGGTGGATCTCGCAGTGGCACTGACCGGCCGCCTTGATCTCGTCGGTGAGAACGTCGTCGCTGGCGGTGGCGCGGCCGGGGTCCGTGTCGCAGGTGCAACCGCTGCCGGGAGGCGGGTCGAACGCCTCGATGATGACGCACTCCACCGGAAGCTTCGCGTGGGTGACGGGGTCCTCTGGCTGATCGAGCTGCCTGGGCAGGCACCTGCCGCGGAGCGCGTTGCGCAAGCGGCTGATGAGGGCGGCGATGGCCGGACGGTAGCCGTAGGTGGGGCTCGCCGCGTCGGTAACGTTGGCAGGGCAGATCGAGGCCACGATGGCCTGGTCGTTCAAGCCCTGGAGCACCTGCAGCTCGCGGACACCGGGGTAACCCTTGGCGCGGATCTGGGTGGTCGTGTAACCACCGGCGCCCTGGCAAAGCGGGTTCTTCATGTCGGCCACCGTGCCGCCAGTGGGGTTGGCGCAGTCGCAGTCCGTTGAGTCCATGCACACCTTTTCGGAGCCCATGGGGAGCGGGAAGATGCAGGCGTACTGCAGGTCGCGGTTGGCGGGGCTGTCCTTGGACGTTTCCCACTCGTGGCCGTGAATGGGATCGGCTCCGACGGGGCTGTCGGGCGGGGCCAATCCGTCCCGCGGCGTCACCGACTCGATCATGTGCTTGTCGGTGGGGGGAACGGGCGCCGTCCGGTCAGCAGGCTGCGGATTTCCGAGAATCTTCTGCCACACGTTGTTGTCGTTGAGCTCTTTGGCCGTCATGTAGCCCCGCGTCAGATCGGGCGGCGCATTGGCGTTGGCCGGATCGGCCCGGACGATGTCTTGCCACGGTACGCCCACGATGCCGGCGAGGAAGACGAAGGTCTTGTCGCGCTCGGCTGCGCAGCCCACGCCCGTGGGGCTCTTGCAGGTGAGGTCGGAGTAGAGCGGATTTTTGACGGCCTTGCCGTGGCGGTCGACGATCTGCGTGCTGGTGAAGCCATCGACGTAGCGCTTCACCGGATAGAGGAAGTCGATTCCATACTTCGACTTTTGGTTGAAGCAGCGCAGATTTTCGGGGTCATCCGTCTTGAGCCATGCGCCAGCCGTGCACTCGGGATCGGCGCCCTTGTCGGGGCAGCCGCTCGGCGTATCCTGAAGGCAGCTGTAGCAACACGCGTCGTTGGGGTTCGTCTTGCAGGCCGACGTTCCGTGCGTGAGGATGCTCTTGGCCGGCGAGCCGCTCGGCGGGACGATGACGTAGAAATTCTGGCCGCCGTCGATGATCGAGCAGTCGTTTTCGTCGGTCACCATGATGACCGAGACCAGCGAGTCGGGGCGCAAGAAGTCGGCGCGCTGCTGAACGAGGACAGCGTCCGTGCCGGCGAGGGTCGCGACGCCGAGCGCGCTCGCGGTCTTGTCGAGCGTGATGCTGTCGTACGGATCAGGCTCGATGAGAAAGCGGTAGATGGACTCGAGCGAGGCTTCGTAACCGCAGCCGTGTTGTCCCACGCCGGTGACCATCGAGGTGAACGGGGCAACGATCGCGTCCGCGGTCGTGTAGCCGCCGCCCGTCGGATTCCAGTTGAGGAACGCCTTGCCGCCCATGGTCGTTACGGCGGCGTCGGTCTTGTCGCGGTTGAGCAGGTGACCCTTGTCGTCGTTGTGGGGGAGGGTCTTGCGCGCGTCGGGCTGATCGCAGACGCCGCTCGAGCCGTGTCCACCGAGCGACGAGCTGATGATGCCGATGTGGATGTCCTTGACCGGCTGGAAGTCGAGCTCACTACCGGCCGGGCACACCCCTGCGTTCGCCTTGCCGGTCTGCAAGAACGACTTCGAATCGACGCACACCGGATCGACCAGGCGGCTGACCAGGTCGGGAACGGCCAGGGCCAAGATCGCCTGCTTGTCGGCCATCGACGACGAGTTGTCGATCATGAACAAGAGGTCGATGCTTTGGACCTTGTTCTGCTTGGCGCGCTCGACGACGCGCGCGCTGACGTTGGGAGTCGCCGGGGCGACCGGGCGGTCGAGGCAGCCGCCGCCGACGGCGGCGGCGGAGATGATCGTCAGGGCGCCGAAAGCAGCGCCTCGCAGGATGCGGCCAAAGTGGGTGGGGCGAGTCATTTGTCTGGCTCCTGGTTGCCGGCGCGGCCGACATCTCAATGCGGGGAAAGGATCGCTCGTTGGAGGCCTGAACCGCGCGGAAACATTACGTGGATGGCAGGAACAATGTCAACGGAACCTGCCCGGAATCGACCTGGAGGGTCACCCCCATTGGAGCAAACCGCGTGCCCCGGGCAAGCCGAGGCAACCATTGGAGTTTATCGAAGCGAGGTGACAACTCAGTTGGCGGAGGCCCTCCGGCGGTTGGCGGGATGGGGGGGCGCGCGATTACGCCGGGTTGGCCATGGGAGCGGGGTAATGGACGCGTAGCGCGCGAAGGATCTTCTGATTGACGCCCGGAACGGCGAGAAGCGCCTCGTCCGTCGCCTTTCGGATGGCGTCGAGGCTACCGAGCGTTCGGAGGAGCGATCGCCGGGTGACCGGGCCGATGCCGGGAATGTCGTCGAGCTCGGACCGAAAGCGCCGCGCCTTGCCCAGCCGCTCTCGCGCTCGATTCGAAAATCGGTGCGCCTCGTCGCGGGCGCGCGCCAGAAAGAAGAGCGGCGCGCTGTTGGGCTGGAGGGGGATTCGTTTTTTTTGGCCGGGGAGATAGACGCGATCGACGAGATTGTCGGGTCGTTTGGGCTCGGCG
>JBBSDY010000297.1:0-5766 GCA_038240245.1 Polyangiales bacterium | reverse complement strand
CCGCAGTTGCAAAAACGGCACCCGATCGGGAACCCCACGATGGGTGAAAGGCGTGCTGTCGCACTCCGCGCCCGGCTGGGAGCACACGACGTCGAACCGCACGCTTTCGGTCAGGATGAAGAGAACGTTGCGCCGCAAGGGAGCCGTCGACGAGAGCGCAGGAAGATAGGGCGGGCTGCGGATCCCGGGCTCGACATGGGGCGGACTTCCCTGCACGAAACGCCGGGCGAGCCCACCCAGGGCGTGGAACCAGATGACATCGGGGGTGGCTGCCTGGACGGTGCGAAACGAACAGGGAACGAGGCAGGCCAGCACCACCAAAACGGGCGCTGCAAACGTGGCAAACCGCGAGGGACGATAAGCGGGACGCATCCACTTGCGCGCGACGATGGCGAGCGCCGAGAGGTAGACCACCGGCACGATGAGCGCCGTGAGCACGCCCCTCGCGTGGGCGCCGAGCTGACCGTGGATGTTGGCGGGAAACGCCGCCGCAAAGAGAACCGCGTCGGCATTGAGATAGGTGTCGAACTGGTCATAGAAATACCGCTCGCCGCCCAGCGCCAACGCGCCCAGCACCACGAATGCGATGGCCGCGAACCAGCGAACGACCCCGCGACGTCGCGACGCCAAAAGCAGCAGCGTTCCCCAGATGGCAATGCTTTCGAAAACGGCCAGTGCGTAGAGCAAGCGATCGCTCGCTGACCAGTCGCCCAGGCGCGCACGACGACGCACGAGATCGGAGGACGCGGCGAGAAGCGCCGGCACCACGAGGAGCCAGGGAGCGAAACGCGCACGGAATTCGGCAAGGCGGCGCAACGGTTACTCCGGCGTCATCCACGAAGTAAGGACGTAGTTCGCAATGAGAAGTGCGACGGCGCTCTGAACGACGGCTCGGGTGGTGGCAATTCCCACACCCCGGGCGCCGCCCGAAGCAAAATATCCCTGGCGGCACGAAATCGCGGCGATCAAAAAGCCGAAGACCGTCGCCTTGACCTCGCCCATGAAAAAATCCTTGGGCATGGCGTACTGCTTGGCCCGGGCGATGAAAATGCCGGGGTCGACATGCAGCCATTGGACCGCGACGAGCCACGCGCCCGCCATGCCGACGCTGGTGTAGACGACACACAAAAGCGGCACCATGGCGACGGCGGCGATGAGGCGGGGAGACAGCAAGTATTGCACCGGGCTCACGCCCATCGTGTTGATCGCGTCGATCTGCTCGGTGACCCGCATGTTGCCGAGCTCGGCGGCCCAGGCGCTGCCCGCGCGCGCGGTCACCATCAGGCCCGTGAACACCGGACTGATCTCGCGGGTGAGCGAAAGCGCGACGACGCCGCCTACCAGTCCCTCGGCCTGGAATTGCTTGAAGCTGTGCACCATCTGCAACGACAGCACCATGCCGCTGAAGGTGCCGGTCAGCGCGATGATGAAGATGGACTGCACTCCGATGAACTCCATGGCCAAAAAGAGCTGACCCAATCGAAATGGACGTCGAAAGGTCCAGGCCAGCGTCTGGGTCGTCAAAAGGACGGTCGTGCCTAGCTGGTCGAGCCAGGCGATGATCGCGCGGCCCACGGTGCGCCGTTCGCCGCCGGGCAGGCTCTTCTTGGCTACTTCGCTCACTCCGGCACTCTTAACATGATCTCCGACCCGCGGCGCCCCACTCCAGCGAGCCTGGCGCGCCTCGCCGATTCCGAGGCTGCGTGCTCGAAGGTCACCACGAGCGCGTCGCCGCCCAGCACCTGCACGTAGGGCGCCCCCCACTCGAGCACCACGACGGCTCCCTCGCCCCGCGCCTCGCGCAAACCGAGGCCGATCAGCTCGGCTTCGCCCGAAAGACGGTAGGCATCGGCGTGGGCAATGGGCAAGCGACCCTGGAGCTCCTGCACCAGCGTGAACGTCGGGCTCACGATGTCGACGCTCGACGGCACGCCGAGCGCGCGGCAAAGCGCCCGCGCGAAGAACGTCTTGCCCGTGCCCAGATCGCCCGCCAAAACGACGAGATCGGACGCCTGCAACGCGGGCGCGATCGCGCGCGCCAGCTGGATGGTCGCACGACGGCTGGGGAGCTCGACGAGCTTGTCGGTCACCGAACCTCGATGACGCCCATCTCGCGAGCGATGACGTTTTGCCCAACGAAGCCGCGAGCCTCGGTCGTCCACAGATCGCCTTCTGCGCGGCTCAGCGCCACGCGCGCTGCTTCGTGACGTTTCTTGACCTCGAGGCTGGCCTCGACTCGATCCTGCGGCAATGTTCGTAGCGCCACGCGAGCAAGCACGGCGGCATCGTGACCCAGCGCGGCAAACCAGCTTGGCGCCTTGCCGTGACGCTTCTTGAAGCCGCTCATGGCTGAAATCGCGTCTCCTCGCTTGAGCGGAAAGGTGCCCGCGGTGGCCACGAGCGACGGCACGCGGCTCTGCTCGTCGATGACGTTCGCTGCCTCGAGCCCGATCGCGGCGTGAATCCCGGGGAGACGCGCTGCCATCACGTCGTCCATGGCATCCGACGCGCACTCGGCGCTGCCGAGCAGAAGCAGATGGTCTACCCTCGCTGCTCGCCAGTCGGCCACCGGGAAACGCGATTCGCCCGCCTGGCTGGTCGCCGCGCTGCACGAAGCTTGCGGGACGAAGGTGAGCCGTCCAGCGAGATCGGCAGAAACCTTGCCGCCCACGGGCGCGACCGAGCGGGCGCCGTGAGCGAGCATCGATTCGACGAGCGCTGCGATCGCCCGGTCACCCGAGTCTCCCAGCACGAACGTGGACGGCGTCGGCGCTCCGTCGCTCGTGGGCGACAGAAGAATCATCGGGATCCCCTCGCGCTCCGCGAACCCCGCTGCGATCTTGGCCTGCGGAGGATCGAGACCGGCAATCAAAACCGTTGCACCCTGACTCGCCAGCGCTCTTAAGGCGAGCTCGGTCCGCTTCGACTCGGCGATCGCCGTCTGGGTTCCGCTTTCCCGCTCATCGCGCGTGGTGAGCCGCACGTGATCGGGCACGGCTGCGTCGCCCGTGAGCCTCAGGGCATCGACAACGCCGGTGAGAACCTCGGCCGCGCGTTCGCCGAACTGGCTCTTGCCCGTCGAGACGAGAAGGCCGATCGATCGCCCGTCGACGATCGGAGCGCCGCCGCTCGACGCCAGCTCCTCGAGCCCTTCGGCCGCATCTCCCAGCGCCTGGGTGCCGCTCGACGACTCGACCAACCTGCGCGCCAGGGCAGTGTCTTGTTGCTCGATCGCCACGCTCGCCAGCCTGGCGATGACGGCCTTTCGAATCTCATTGCCGTACCCCGTGCCCGCACCCGCCGTGCGCATGGTCTGGAGCATGAGCTCGAGGGCTTCGGCGGGAATCGCTTCGAGAGCGTGGCGGACCGCGGCACGCACGGCGCCTGCGTCCTCCTCGGGCGCGTCGCGCAGCCACAGGTCCATGTAAGCAACGGCTTCGTACCATCGCCTGGCCGCGATACCCGCCATCACGATCTGCTCGTCGAGAAGAACGCGGGCATACGGATCGATGAGCTTGCCCACGAGAGGAAGGGCCTGCTCGAACGCCTGCGTTGCGGAGTTGCGCCGGAGCAAGATGGCGCCCTCCACCAAATCGGCGAGATCGCGCGTCGTTCCGCTGGGCTGCAGCTCAGCCGCGCGAACGAGCTCACGAGCGCGATCCATCTGGCCCTTGTCGACCGCGATCAGCGCAAGGTACACGCGCGCGAGAGGCGTCAAACCGTCTTTGGGGTAGGTCGCGACGAACCAGTTGAAGTTTGCCTCGAGCAGCGCACGTTGTCCCCTCTCGGCCGCCACGAAACGCTGCCGGAGCGGCCGAAACGCTTCTTGAGCTTCTCGGGTCTGGGCAAGCGCCGCCACCGGAGCAACGTCCGAAATCGACCGACTGCGGCAGGCCGAGAGCACCACCGAGCCAGCGAGCGCCGCAGCCGCTAACCTCGCGGTCAGCCGCGGATTTTTCTTGGTGGGCGGCACTTGACGTGTCCTCTTGGTTCTCCTATCACCCGCCACGGGGAAGTGCCAAGCGCGTCCCCCCGGGGGTACGTCCCGATGCAATCTCCCCTCCTTGCCCCGTCGCACAGGGGTTTTTTGCTTCGCCGGCTCCACTCGTTGAGTGGCGTGGTCCCGGTCGGCGTCTTCTTGGTCGAGCACCTGTGGACCAACGCCAAGGCCATGGCCGGGCAGGCGGCGTTCGATGGCGCCGTGCACGAGATCAACCACATGCCGTTGCTCCCGTTCATCGAGATCTTCGGCATCTTCTTGCCGCTCGCCTTCCACGCAGGCTACGGCGTGAAGCTCGCCCTGGATGGCCGGCCCAACGTCGTCAGGTACCCCTACTCGCGCAACTGGCTTTATACGATGCAGCGGGTCACGGGGCTCATCGCCTTCGCCTTCATCGCGTGGCACCTCTGGGAGTTTCGCATCGCCAAGCTGCTCGGGAAAATGAGCGCCGACGACTTCTACCCCATGCTCGTCCTCCATCTGTCGTCGACGGTGAACGGCGTGCCGGTGATGGCGATTGTTTACCTGACTGGCGTGGCGGCCTCGGTGCTTCACTTCGCCAATGGCCTCTGGGCGTTCTGCTTTTCGTGGGGCCTTTGTGTCTCACGGCGCTCGCAACGGCTCTTCGCAACCGCGTTCGCCGCCCTGGGAGCCATCGTCTTCGTCCTGGGGGCCAACACCGTCCTCTACTTCGCAACAGGCGCCCGTTTCCTGTCGATCCCGGGAAGCGCGTCTTCGCCCACCTCGAACGGTAGCTCCGTGGTAAACCCTTGAAACGTTGCGTTCGTCCCCCTCACGGACCAGTCTCTTCGAGAACCTGCAACCCGCACTGCCAAGGATGAGATAGTGGCCACGAAGAACATCGTCCGAACGTCGTCAGGAACCGTGCGCCGCGTCATCGTGGTGGGCGGGGGCCTCGCCGGGCTCATGACGGTCATCAAGCTTTGCGAAGCCAACGTGCCCGTCCTTCTTTTCTCGCTGGTGCCCGTCAAGCGATCGCACTCCGTCTGCGCGCAGGGGGGAATCAACGCCTCGGTCAACACCAAGGGCGAAGGCGACAGCCCGCAGGTCCACCTCGAAGAGACCGCCTACGGCGGCGATTTTCTGGCCAACCAGCCGCCCGTCAAGGGAATGTGCGACGCAGCGCCGGGCATCGTCTTCATGCTCGACCGCATGGGCGTACCCTTCAACCGCACGCCCGAAGGATTGCTCGACTTTCGCCGCTTCGGCGGAACGCTCTTTCATCGCACGGCCTTCGCCGGCGCCACCACCGGCCAGCAGCTTCTCTACGCGTTGGACGAGCAAGTGCGCCGCTACGAAACAGTCGACGTCGAAGACGAGCACGGCGTTTCCATTCCCGGCGAGAAGATGGTGCAGAAGTTCGAGTCGTGGGATTTTCTCTCCTGCGTGCTCGGCGACGACGGCGGTTGCGTCGGCATCGTGGCCCAGGATTTGAAAAACATGGCCGTGCGCGCGTTTCGTGGCGACGCGGTGTGCCTCGCCACCGGTGGAAACGGAATCATCTTTGGCCGCTCCACCAACAGCGTCATCTGCACGGGAACCGCGGCGGCCAGCGTCTATCGCCAGGGCGCCATCTTCGGCAACGGTGAGTGCATCCAGGTGCACCCCACCGCCATCCCCGGCGCCGACAAGCTGCGGCTCATCTCCGAGAGCGCGCGCGGCGAGGGCGGGCGCGTCTGGGTTCCCAAGGACGCCAAGGACAAGCGGCAGCCCAACGACATCCCCGAGCGCGACCGCGACTACGT
>JBBSDY010000296.1:0-5775 GCA_038240245.1 Polyangiales bacterium | reverse complement strand
TTATTCCGACGGCCTCGCCGTAACTTACGTTGGGGCGGCGCCAAGTCTGCTGATCGTGATCTGCTCCTGCCAAGACTGCGGCAGTAGTGCTAGTCCGATGTGGCGGCGCCGGCGTCCGGTGAAACCTGGCATGCCAGCGGGACGCAGCCGCTGCCCTGTGCTGTGTGCGCGCAATGGACGCCCGAGCCGCACTCTTCGTCCATGGTGCACCCTCCGGTACAAAAATTGCCGCCCCCGAAATCAGCTGCGCACAGACGAAAGCCGGCGTCGCTGGTGCAGTCGGACGTGGTCTTGCAATAGCCACCGAACCCAAGCTCGTTGTTCTCGGCGTTGGGCGCTCCACAAATGACCCCCGCCTCGACGGCCACGTTGGCTTGCGCGTCTTGTACGGCGACCGCCGTGCCGAAGCAGGCATCCCTGCAGGCGCCCAGAAGACACGTGTACACATTGCTGGCGAGCAGGTACGCATTGTCGGCGAGCGACGTAAAGCCCGCCTGAGACGCGCACTCCTGGCCACAAGTGATGAGCCTTTCACGAGCGCCTTGAAAGCAGCCGCGCTCGACCGAGCACTGAAACGCCTTTTTGCATTTGGGCTCTGCGTAGCACGCCGTCACCTCGTTGCCGCAGCCGGGGCCTGGAACGTCGGTGGCCACGTAGCAGGCGGCGCACTCGCGCGACCGGGTCGTGGTGTTCGTTTGCGCTGCGACCTCGATCGGCGAAACGTCGATACAGCTCGCAACGACGACCGACGCGAAGAGTCCTGCGAGAATCGCCAACCGCGTCCTGTGCTCAAAAATCATATTGCACTCCGGTGGTGATCCGAAATCTATCGACCGGTATCAGCTCGGCGGGCACCACCCGGGTCGAGCTACCCTGGGCAGGTCCGACGACGTACGGCCCCTCGGCGGCAAACGCGTAGTTGGCGCTCACGCGGTACGTCAGGTGGGGCACCGGAGGCACCTTGCCGGAAAACGTCGCCCGCAGCTCCACCTGCGCCGGTGCATAAGGTCGGGTCACGAACACGCCGTCGAACGCGCGATCGGCGGGTCGTTTGCCAAAGTAATACGCGGCGAGACCAACCGTCGGCCAGGCGTCGGGCAAGGCGTACGACACGCGCGCATTTCCGAAAAGACGCGGCGCCACGGGAAGGGGATTCTCGATTCCAGCATGATCCTCGAGGGTGACCGATGACGTCACGTTGAGCGCGTAGCGCAGCTTTTCGGCGGCCATCGAGCCGTCGTAGCCGGCGTTCCATCCGACGTTGTTCAACGTGGAGATGTTACGAAACTGCGTGGCGGTGCGCTGCGTGAAGGAGATTTTCCCCGCGTCCTTGGCTTGCTGCAGCTCGTCGGCCGTCAGCACCTTGAGCTCGACGAGGTCCGACCACATGCTCGCGAAGATGCCGAACAAGAGGTGGTGGGCGCCGAGCTTCTGCTCCACCGAGGTCTCGACCGATCGAACCGTTTCGGCGCCGAGACCCGTTGCCTCGAGCTGCGTATCGACCGCGCGGTTGGACTCGGCCCAGGATGGGGCGCGGAAAGCCTCGGAATAGACCGCCTTCAGCGTTCCGCCGTGCCACGCTCCCACGGCGACCGCGATGCGGGGCGAGGCCTGGTAGCCGTAACGCTGATCGTAATCGAGGCGACCGCCTGCGTTCATGGCCAGCTCATTGGTGGGTTGCCAGGTCTGTTGCAGGTACGCTCCGAACACCCGATCGACGTCGTGAAGAATCCCCTGGCTCGAAGCGAGGTACGCGTCGGTGTCGTAGTCCTGCACGTCGGTTCGCGTACCGACGTAGCGGGTGCGCGCATCGACCCCGATCAGCGTACTGAACCGAGCATCTGCGAACCAGTCGAGCGAAGTTTGGACCTCGGCCCCCAGCCAGCGCGACGCGCCGAGCACCGAGTGACGGCAGGTGGTCACCGTGAACAGGCACTGCGTTCGCGCCGAAGCGTCGATGTGGCGCTGGTAGTCGAAGGTGTCGCCGTAGACGCGCACGCCGATCTGTACGAGCCGCGAAACGGCCTTGGTGTACTTCACGTCGGCCCAGGCGTTGCGATCCATCTCGTAGTTCTGGGGATCGTCGAAGTCCGAATCGGGCACCACGAACCGATGGTTGAAGGGCGAGGCGCGCTTGTAGATCGACGCGTGCAGGTTCACCTCGAGGCCGTGGCTGGTGAGCCGCAGATGTCCCGAGGGTATGTCGGCATGGTTCGAATGGCTCGCCACGCCGCCCCACTGGCCGGTCGCCGGACCGTCGTGGCTGAACGGGAACGGCTCGAGCGTGGCGGTGTCGTTTCCGACATCCTGGGGCCCCAGCGTCAAATCCGGCCCGCGCTGCCGGTAATAGTCGACGGCCGCCGTCACGTCGGCCTTGGAGCCGAACAGCGGGATCTCGTAGCCCATACCGGCCGCGACCCGCGTGGACTTGCCAATTTCGGACTCCAGGGCGACGTGGACGCCCTGAAAGTCGCGCGCATTCTTGGTGACGATATTGACGACGCCGAGCATGGCGTTGGAGCCATAAAGGACCGAGCCCGGACCGAGGATGACCTCGATGTGATCGACCAGCTCGAGGGGAATTCCCGCCCCGCGATCGAACCGGGCCGTGCCAAAGAGCGGCTCGTTGACGGCGTGACCGTTGACGAGCATGAGAAAGTGCCCGCCCTGATCGTTGGGGATGGTCACACCGCGCGCGCCCACGTCGACCGCCCGCCCGGTGTTGGACGTGAACGCGCCGAGGGCCAGGAAATTGATGGCCTCGTCGAGCGAGTGCATCCCGTAGTTTCGAATGTCTTCGGCCGTGATGATGCTCGAAGTGGCGGGCGCGGTCGAGCTCGTCTCCGCCGACTTGGAAGCGGTCGTGACCACGGTCTCGTTGAGCAGGGCTTCGAGATCGCTGTCGTCCGCGCGCGCCGGGGCGGCCGCCAGAAGTATCGCCGCAATCGTAAGGACGGTTCGCTCGCGGTGGATCATTCGAACACCTTCATGAGCTTGAGAGCCTCGCCGCGGATGGCCACGTGCTGCTTTTTGGCCTGTGTGAGATTGAAGAGGAGCTTCGGCCGCCCGGAGATGAGATCGAACCCGAGAACGATTCCCTTCTCGACGTACTGCGGCACGGCGGCAACGGTGAGAACGTCCACGCCCTCGAGCCCGGCGCGGATGGCGTCGATGTCGCTCTCGCTGAATCCAGGTCCGACGTAGACCACGGCGAGGTGTCGCTCGCGGCAAGCGATGGCGAGATCGGTCGCGGTGGTGTAGCTTGCAACCTGTTCGTCGTGGGGGAGCCCGGCGATTTGATCGCGGCGCCCGAGGGCCGATTGCATGGTCGATGCAACCCGCGCGGAGTCGGGATTTCCCTCCTTCATGACGATGAGAACATGAGCGCGCTCGCCGGCGCGGGCCGGAAAGCTCCGATCGTACTCGGAGACCTTGGCCAGCAGCTCGGCCTGCAAATTCACCGGAACCGGGACTTCCTCGGCGGCGCTGGAGCGCACCACGGTCACCGCGGCCAGAAGGGCAAGCAGGCCGGCTCTCCACAGCCGCCGCCACGAATCTGTGCGAAGTGTCGCACAGTTCGACGGCAGCCTGATGGAAATGAGCATGATCCCTCGGTAAAATCGCCTTTGGGCTAACGGCCATCAACGCAAGAACTTGAGACCAAGATGAGGTGGTACCTTGGTCTGCCGAAAGGAAGACCCATGAGCCACCCCAACTTCGACCCCGAATACGTGTTCTCTCACCACCACGCGACCCCCGAAAAGCTGGCGCACTATGAAGCCATCCACGAGGGCGCCAAGCACTTCGCCCAGATTCTCATCGCCCACACACCGGCGTCGCCCGATCAGGACGCCGCCCTGCACCTCTTGCGCGAGACATCGATGATTGCCTGCCAGGCGGTCTCGCTCGACGGACGACTCACGACGAAGTAACCGAGGCGAGCAAACTCATCGCCCTTGGGGTAAGCAAGAGCATGGGCACTGACGATCGTCTCACCGCCGCCAGGGCCGCGCTCGAGAGCTCATTCGACGAAGCGCGCCCGCAGATCATGCGCTGGTCGGTCGTCACTTCGGCTCTGCGCGACCTGGTCCGGGCCCGGGCCCAAGTCGATCTCACGTGGGTCGAGGTCGCGCAAGTGGCTACGCAATGGGTCGAGGACCTTCGCACGAAGGGCTACTCGATGGCGCCCGAGCCGTCGGCGATTCGACCCACCCCCCCCGCCGGCATATCGCAACCCGCCCGGATCGAGCGCAACGGCGTTCGATATCTCGGTATGGCCCTGGGCATCGTCTTCGTTTGGTTCGGATTGCTCAAGCCGTTTGCGGTGAGCCCCATCGGCCACGTCATCACAGCAACGCTCGCCTGGGCGCCGCCCGCGCTCGTCCTTCACGTCGCCGGTTGGTTCGAGGTTGCCACGGGCGTCTGCCTGCTCGTTCCACGCCTGGCTCGCGCTGCGATCGTGCTGCTCGCCGTGCAGCTTCCCGCGCTCTTGCTGCCGTTCGTCATCGTGCCCGACGTTTGCTTCGTCCACGTGCCCTATGCGCTGACGCTGGAGGGCGAGTCGCTGATCAAGAGTCTTTTGCTTTCGGGCGCCGGCATCGTGCTCGCGCGCAGCGCCGCGAGCAGCACCGTGCGCTGACCGCGTTCATTTCTTCGGCTTCTTGTGCTTCTTGGCCAGCGCCTCGATCACCACCTGGGGCGCGTAGCGCGACACGTCACCGCCGTGAATGGCGATGTCGCGAACGAGCGACGCCGAGACGAAGCCATAGTTGGTGCGCGTCGGCAAAAAGATGGTGTCGATCTCGGGCATGAGATCGGCGTTGGCGTGCGCGATCTGCAGCTCGTACTCGAAGTCCGTGGCTGCGCGCAAACCACGGACGATGACGCGCGCGCCGACCGCGCGACAGAATTCGATGAGTAGCCCGTCGAACGAATCGACCTTGACGTTGGGGTAGGGTTTGGCCACTTCGCGAAGGAGCGCGAGACGTTCGTCGATGTTGAACAGAGGCTCACGGGTGGGATGAATGCCGAGGGCCACCACGACCGACTGAAAGAGCTTCGAAGCGCGATCGATGAGATCGATGTGCCCGTTGGTCACCGGGTCGAAGCTTCCCGCGTACACCGCGAGCCCCTGGGTCGCGAGCTTGGTCATTGGGCGATGGCAGGCGTGCTCGAAGTCTTCTTGGGACGAGACTTGGGCTTGTCGGGCGTTTTGGTCGGACTTGCAGGAGCGCCGGCCGGAGGCGCGGCGGGAGAAGGCGAGGCGTCGGGGGGCGCTGCAGCCGGTTGCGGCTGCGTGGGCACGTCCTCGAGCCACATCGCGCGCCCTCCGTCGGTGAGCGTCACCCGGAAAGCGGCGAGCAATCCCGAGCCGATCACGCCATCCAGATCGACTTCGATCCCCTTCTCGACCTCGGCAATCGGCGTCCCGTATACGGCCGGCACCTGCGGAATGTCGAAGGCTCCGAGACGAAGCAACGGAACCACGCCCTGCTTCAGCTTGGAATCCTGGGGCACCGCGAGCAACCGATTGACCTCGGTGCCCGCTTTCTTCCAGCCATCCTGATCGAGCGCCAGGGGAAAGGACATCGAGGTGTCGACCAGCAACGAGGCGGAGGGCGCAGCCTTGTCATTCGAGAGCGTGCTGCGAATGATCATGCCGCCGCCCTTGATGTAGGCCACCGGAATGCGGGTGGCGGCGGGCGGAATGGGCGGCGCGAAGCTTCTCACGATGAACTGGCCGCCCACGTAGTCGAACGTCACGTTCAAGTGCCG